>JAHCIE010000002.1 GCA_026129385.1 Anaerolineae bacterium | reverse complement strand
CGTGGAATGGGCCATCTACTCGCGTGATGCTGCCCACGTCGACGGTCGTCGGCTGACGGAGGCTATGCAGACGGCCGCCGAGGCGCGCGGGCTGACCGTCCGCGCCGCCAGTGTCGACCGCCTCGCGCTGACCGGCGAGCGAGTCAGCGGGGTAATCGTGGGGGATGAGACCGTGACCGCGCCGCGCGTGGTCATCGCGGGTGGCGCATGGTCGACAGCCTTCGAGCGGCAAGTGGGACTGCGCCTGCCGATGGAGCCGCAGCGCGGCCAGATTCTCCATCTGCGCTTGCCCGGCGTCAGACCGACGGCTGGCCGGTGGTCAACGCCTTTCGCGGCCACTACCTCGTTGCCTGGCCCGACGGGCGGATCGTGGCGGGCGCAACCCGCGAGTTCGGCACAGGGTACGACCCCCGCGTGACAGCGAGCGGAATGCACGAGGTACTCCGCGAGGCGCTGCGCGTCGCCCCCGGCCTGGCCGACGCCACCTTCGAGGAGTTTCGCGTCGGCCTGCGCCCCCTGGCCGCCGACGGCCTGCCTATTCTGGGATCGGTTCCGGGCCGCGCCGGCCTGTGGCTGGCGACCGGCCACGGCCCGACCGGCCTGACGGCCGGGCCATACAGCGGCAAGGTCGTCGCCGAGGCCGCCCTCGGCCTGGAGCCGTCGAGCGACCTGACCCCCTTTGGCGTGGCGCGCTTCAGCCACAGCGACGAATGATTCGCCGCCAGGAGACGCTATGAGCCGCCCCGTGGTTGAGTCCATCGTCACCGAGTTTGACGTTCCCGCCCGTATGCGCGACGGCGTGGCGCTGAGGGCCAACATCTTCCGCCCCGCGACTGGCGGCCCCTACCCTGTCGCCTTGACCCGTACCCCCTATGGCAAGGACTTCGCCAGCGTCTCACCCATCCTGGATGCGGTTCGCCTGGCGCGCGCGGGCTACATCGTCGTCATCCAGGACGTGCGCGGCCGCTTCGCCTCGGAGGGTGGCTGGGCGCCCATGCGCCATGAGCACGAGGATGGCTACGACAGCGTTGAGTGGGCAGCGCGCCTACCCAACGCCGACGGCCAGGTCGGTATGTTCGGCGCATCCTACTTTGGCTTCACCCAGTGGGCCGCCGCCGCCGAGCAGCCGCCCAGCCTCAAGGCCATCGTGCCCAGTGTCACGTGGAGCGATCCGCTGGACGGCATCGCCTGGCGCGGCGGGGCTTTCGAGCTGGGTCTCATGGCCCACTGGCATCTGAACTCCCTGAGCCTGGACATCTTCCAGAAGCGTTACGCCGACGCCTCGCCCGCCGAGATGATGTTCGCCGCCGTCAGCCTGGTCCGCACCATCGACAGCCTGCGCACCGATGGCTACTGGTCGCTGCCCCTCAAGGACTTCGAGCCGCTACAGCGCGTCAATGTGGGTGTGCCCGACCTGGAGGTGGCCGTCGAGCGGCCCTACGACCCCGACGCCGTCGCCTACATGACGCCCCGGCGCGAGATAGACCGCGTTACCGTGCCCGCCCTCAACCTCGGCGGCTGGTATGACATCTTCACCCAGGGCACGCTGCAGAACTTCAACGCCCTGCGCGACCACGGCACGACACCGCCCGCCCGCCAGTCGCGGCTCGTCATCGGCCCCTGGTCCCACGTCAACTACGGCCACGTCATCGGCGAGCAGGACTTCGGCTTCGTGTCAATGCTGGCCTTCATGAACCTGCAAACCGACCTGACGGGCCTGACTCAGCGCTGGTTCGACCACTGGCTCAAGGGTATCGACACGGGCATCACCCAGGAGCCGCCGGTCAGGCTGTTCATTATGGGGGACAATGTCTGGCGCGATGAGCACGAGTGGCCTTTGGCGCGCACCCAGTACACACCCTACTATCTGCACAGCCACGGCAGCGCGAATACGCTCCACGGCAACGGCCATCTGTCTCCGGAACCGCCCGCGGCCGAACCGCCCGACGAGTACCTGTACGACCCGGCTAACCCCGTCCCGACTCACGGCGGCGCGTTGCTGCTACATCCCCTGTTCCGCCCCGGCGTCGCCGACCAGCGCCCCATCGAGGTCCGCCAGGACGTGCTGGTCTACACCTCCGCCCCCCTTGACAGAGACCTGGAAGTCACCGGCCCGGTAACGGTCACGTTGTGGATCACCAGCGACGCGCCGGACACCGACTTCGTCGCCCGCCTGGTGGACGTTCACCCCGACGGCTTCGCCCAAAACCTGGCCGACGGCATTCGCCGCGCTCGCTACCGCCACGGCCACCAGCCACAATGGCTGACGACGGGCGAGCCGACCGAGATGCACATCGACCTGTGGGCGACGGCCAATGTCTTCAAGGCAGGCCATCGTATCCGCGTCGATGTGACCAGCTCGTCCTTTCCGCGCTGGGACCGCAACCCCAACACCGGCGCACCCTGGGGCCAGGACGCCGACCTGCAACCCGCGCACAACCAGGTGCTGCACGACGCCGCCCACCCGTCGCATATCCTGCTACCCGTCATCCCGCCGCCTGATTAGCCAGGGATGTCGGGATAGCGGCCGGCAGCGACTGGCGTAGCGAGCTACGCCAGAATCGCCATGCCCGCCGGCGGCAGATCTACCCGCACCGTAGCCCGCCCATCCCGATAGATCACAGGGACGATCTGATTCTGCGGTGGGCTGGCCAGCTCAGCGTCGCTCCAGTCGCTGCGATAGCGATACGTCATGTGGCTGCCATCAGGGTGCATGCCCCCGTCCACCGTCACTTCCGCCCCCCGGCTCTCCGTGCCGTGGCTATTGAGCGCCACCAGCACTTCCCGGTCGTACAGGATGCGCGACCAGCCTATCACCTCGCCCGCCCCCGGCAGCCCGAAGGGCCGTCCCAGAAACGACGTTGGTCGCAGATATTGGCGACCCCGCCGTAACGCCCGCCCCACCGCCGTCGCCTCCTGACGGACGCGGGCGATGGCTGCAATGCGTCGGTAGGTGGGGTGGGTTGAGTCAAAGAAGTGACACCCCTGACTGGAAAACGCGCCGAAAGTCCCACCGAACATCGTCTCGCGAATGTAGCGGTCGGCGAAGGGCGGCTTGCCGTCCGCCAGCGGCTCGATGGCGGGGTCGTGGCGGTCCTGCGTGCCGTCGAAGGCCTGCTCCGTGCCGTAGTACAGGCATGGGATACCCAGCGCCGTCAGCTGGACGCCGACGGCGTGGGCGACCTGCGCGTCCCGCGCCGCGATGGTGTTGTGGGCGGCGAAGCGATGCTTGCCGTCGCGCCCCACCATGTCGTGGTCGTCGAGGATGGAGACGTGGTAGCGACCGACGACGCGGTGGCTGCCCAGCGAGTCGTGGCCGCCGAACTGGCTAAAATAGGCGCGGGGGTCGAGCTGCCCGCGCACCAAATCCGCCAATCGCTGCGCCGGCTCGCCAATATCCAGCGCGGCGTCGATGTTGCGGCCAAAGATATCCAGGTAGTTGCGCGCCATGTCCGCACCGCCGGTGACCTCGCCCAGAAGCAGGAAGTTCTCCTTGCCGATGGCCTCGGCGTACTCGCGAATCGCGCCGCAGAAGTTGCGCGACGCTTCGAAGGAGACGTGCTTCACGGTGTCGATGCGGAAGCCGTCGCAGTCCGTCAGGGCGATCCAATAGCGATAGACGTGAACTAGCCCCGACAGCACCGCGTCCGAGCCTGGCTCCAACTCATTGAGCTTCAAATCCTTGAGATCGTAAAAGTCGCCACGGCGAAACTCGGCGCTAGGGTGGAGCGGATCCTCCCAGTCGGCCGGATCCCAGCGCTGGATGCTGCCCGCTCGCGTGTACCAGTCGAGATTCTGGAACTCTCGCGGCCAGACACCGTCGTCTACGGATGCGGGAGCGGGGACACTCTGCCCATTCCTGGATCGCCAGCCGTGGACGGAGTATTCCGGCTCAAAGCGATAGGGCAACTGGTCGCGGGGCGAGCCGTGGTTATCGTAATACCAGTTGTTGCCACTATGGTTGTAGATGATATCCAGGATGACATACATCTTGCGGCGATGGGCGGCGTCCACCAGATCGCGCAGATCGCGGCGCGTACCAAAGCGCGGGTCAACGTCGAGGAAGTTCTGGATGCCATAGCCGTGGTAGGTCTCCAGGTCGGGCCGCTGCCGCCAGATCGGCCCCACCCAGAGCGTCGTAACGCCCAGGCCCTGTAGATAGTCCAGCTTGCTCTGGATACCTTTGAGCGTGCCACCCTGGAAGCGCTTGCCCGCCGCCATCCACGCACCGTGATCGGCGGCCTGGAACTGGTCAGGCTGCGCCCGGTCGAACAGCGGCCGTCCCGCCTCCTGACCGTCGCTGAAGCGGTCGGGGAGCAGGAAGTACAGAATCTGGTCTCGCCAGGCGGCCGGGCTGGGCCATACCGAGCCGCGCGGGGTCAGGCTCGCCTCCGTCAATATCGTCGGCGCGTGGGCCAGAATACGTGCAGGCATGGGGTGACTCCTTCAGCAGCGCGGCGGGGAAGGCCAGGGGGAAAAGGTGGGGCAGGTGAGGCCGGGCCGGGGATGATACACCGACCGGCCCAGCGAGTCAACCGCTCGCGTTGCCTCACATCATAATCTTACCCAGCGCCGCCTATTCGCGGCCTCTGGTGCTGACCGACATCGCCACGGGCTAGGCCGAGGGTGTCCCCATCCTTAACCGCTCCCAGCAGGCGGCGCTACTGTCGGCGTCACCACCTCACCCTCACCCGCTCACGGCCCTACCAGAAGAATGACCAGGCCCATGTCGAACAGGAGAACTGGTCTGACGTGAACCCTGAGAACCGCCAATCTCTAGTCTCCCATCCCCCGCGTTGACAATCATCCCTCGCTTACGGTATGATGGGCAACATTCTACACCAGGGGCGAAGGGAGAGATCCATGTCGATTGAGGCGAAGCTGAAGGCGCTGGGTTACGACATCCAGGCCGCGCCGGTCGGGCAGGGTAAGATCGAGCCGGCGGTGCGGGTGGGCAACCTCGTGTTCACGTCGGGCCAGGTGTCGGCGCGGGGCGAAGCGGTGTACAAGGGTAAGGTGGGCAGTGACCTCTCGGTCGAGGAGGGCTACCAGGCAGCCAGGGTCTGCGCCCTCAATTGCCTCGCCGCGGTCAAGGCCGTGACGGGCGACCTGGACAAGGTGGTGCGTGTCGTCAAGCTGCTGGGCATGGTCAACGCCGCCGACGGGTTCACTGATACCCCCGGCGTCATCCACGGCGCGACCGACTTTATCAACGACCTGTTCGGCCCGGCCGGCCGTCACGCTCGCTCAGCAGTGGGCGTCTACCAGTTACCCGCCAACTATGCCGTCGAAATCGAGATGATCGCCGAAGTGAAGGAGTGAGCCATGACCCTCGACCGCCAGGCGCTGAGCGTATACATCGACAATATGGTTACGGGCGAGCAGTCGGCCCTGGGTGAGCAGGGGGTGCAGGACCTTCTGGAGCGCGGCCGCCAGTGGCAGCTGGGCGAGACCCTGCGCCAGGGCGGCGCCATCCTCTTTCCCCATGCGGGCATCGCTGACTGCGGCCACCAGATCGCAGCGACGGTCCAGGCGTGTATGGACTCCGGCGCCGACCGCGTGCTGGCCGTCGGCGTGCTGCACGCCCTGACCGACGAGCTACAGGATGCCCGCGTGCGCGTCGCCAACGGCGCCGACGTGACGAAGGAGCAGTATTGGGGCATCCAGGGGCCGGGGCTGGGCGGCCATGACACGTGGCGCACGGAGTTCTCGTTGCGCCACTTCCTGTTCCTGTGGGATGCCGAGACGAGGCTGCGCGGTGGCAAGACGCCCCAGGTTATCGTCCGCTACCCGTACCTGGCGGGCGGCAAGCCGGAGATGCTACCCGGCATGGACGAACTGCAAGCCATCGCCCGCGACGCGGTAGTGGTATGGACGGCCGACGCCTTCCACCACGGCATCGGCTACGGCGACACGCCAGAGACCGCGCTGTACCCCGATCAGGGAGGGTTGGACCTGGCGGGGCGCACCATCCAGGCGGGCCTCGACTTGCTGCGGGGCGGCGACTACTGGGGCTTCAACCAGCACTGCGTCGAGGCCAGGAGCGACGGCCGCGACGCGGGGCAGGTGGTGCGCTACCTGCTCGGTCCCCTTGAAGGCCGCATCCTCGACCTGACCTACACCGACACGACGGACATGTACAACTCGCCGCCGCCGACCTGGGTCGCGGGCGCGCTGGTCGAGCAGCGCGCGCTGCGCTGAGGGGTAGTGGATCATTTCCGGACCATCTACCGCACCCGCGCCGACGACTACGATACCCTCGTCGCGCGAGAGGACTTCCAGGGCAACCTGCCGCAAGCCCTGGCCAAGATTCGACCCTGGGCGGGGCTGGATGTTGTCGAACTCGGCGCGGGGACGGGGCGGCTGACGCGCCTGCTGGCCCCGGCCGCTGCGTCCGTCGTCGCCCTGGATGCGGCCCCTGCCATGCTGCGCGTGGCTCACCTGGGCCTGGGCCACTCTCGCCACGTGGCCTTCGCCGCCGCCGACAACGCGGCTCTCCCGCTGCGCGATGCCGTGGCCGACCTGGCCGTGGCGGGTTGGAGCCTGGGCCACTCCGTGGCGTGGTATCCCGACGCCTGGCGCGACGTGATCGGCGCGGCCCTGGCCGAGATGCGCCGCGTCCTGCGGCCCGGCGGGATGGTGATTATCCTGGAAACACTGGGCACCGGCCGCGAGACGCCCGCGCCGCCTACTGACGGCCTGGCGGCGTACTACCAGTGGCTGGAAGAGGCGCACGGCTTCCAGCGGGCGTGGCTGCGCACCGACTACCGCTTCGCCTCCCTCGATGAGGCGGAGAGGCTGACGCGCTTCTTCTTCGGCGACGACCTGGCCGACCGCGTCCGCCGCGAGGGATTGACGACGCTGCCGGAGTGCACGGGGCTATGGTGGGCGTGAAAGATAGGGGAGGCGTATGCGCGCGTTAGTCTGGGAAGGGCCGCGACGGGTGATGATCCGCGAGCAGGCGATGCCATCGCCGGGCCCGGGTGAAGTCCTGGTGCGGGTGGCCTTCGCTGGAATCTGCGGCTCGGAGTTGAGCGCGTATCTCGGCCACAATGCCCTGCGCGTCCCGCCTCTTGTCATGGGCCACGAGTTCGCGGGCGAGGTCGTCGCCCTGGGCGACAGTGCGCGGGGGCACAACCCCGCCCTGCGCGAGGGAACGCAGGTGACGGTCAACCCGCTGTCGTCGTGCGGCCACTGCCTGTACTGCCAGCGCGGGGACAACCATCTGTGCGCCTCGCGGCAACTCGTGGGCGCGCACCGCGCGGGCGGCTACGCTGAGTATGTCGTCGCCCCCGCTACGCAAGCCCTGCCCTTGCCCGAAGGCATGAGCCTCGCCACCGGCGCGCTGACTGAGCCGGTGGCCGTGGCCGTCCGCGTCGGCGAGATGGCAGGCGACCTGGGCGGCGAGACGACGCTGGTGGCGGGGGCCGGGCCAATTGGCCTGCTCGTCCTCCAGGCATTGCAGCAGCGCGGCGCGCGGCGCGTCTTCGTCTCGGACCTGGCCCCCGAGCGGCGGGCGATGGCTGAGGCCCTCGGCGGCGAGACGCTGGACCCGCGAGCCGTGGACGTGGTGCGCACCGTGCGCGAGGCAACCGACGGTCTGGGGGTCGCGCTCACGGTGGACGCGGTAGGTGTCGCCGCGACGCGCGCCCAAACCATCGCCGCCACCCGCAACGGTGGCACGGTCATCCTGAGCGGGCTGCACGAGGAGACGGGCGTTATCCCCGCTGCCGACGCCATCCGCCGCGAGATCACCCTGCGGGGCAGTTTCGCCTACACCCCCGCCAACTTTGCCGACGCCCTCGGCCGGCTAGCGCGGGGCGCGATGCGCCTCGACCCGTGGGTCGTCCAGGCCGACTTGAGTGAGGGTGGCTTTTGGCTCGACCGCCTGGTCGATGCCCCCGGCGCTGAGGCGAAGGTGCTGCTCGTGCCGTAAACCGTGATGTGCGATGCGTGAGAACTCTCGCCGTTGTTCACGCATCGCGTTTCACGCATCACGCCCTCCTCGCTATACTTTTCCCACCTTCACTCCCCCTACGAGGTAGCCGCCATGCCTGCCAACACCGAACTGCGCGTCGTTCACGCCGTGTGCCCCCACGATTGCCCCGACACCTGCGGGATGAAAATCACCGTCCAGGACGGCCGCGCCATCAAGATTCAGGGCGACCCCACCCATCCCGTCACGCGCGGCTTCCTGTGCGGCAAGGTTGGCCAGCACTACCTGGACCTGGTGTACAGCCCCCGCCGCGTCCTTACCCCGCGCCGCCGCGTCGGCCCCAAGGGCAGCGGCCAGTTCGCCGAGATTAGCTGGGACGAGGCCATCGACGAGATTCGCGACCGTCTCCGCGCCATCGTCGCCGAGCACAGCGCAGAGGCCATCGTTCCTTACTCCTACTCTGGCACGCTGGGGCTCCTCAACGAGGGCAGCATGGACCGCCGCTTCTTCCATCGCCTGGGGGCCAGTCAGCTGGAGCGGACTATCTGCTCCGAGGCCGGTTTCCGCGCCTGGAAGTACACCTACGGCGGCTCGCTGGGAACCGACCCTGAGGCCTTCGAGCATGCCAGGCTCATCCTGGTCTGGGGGAGCAACCCCGCCACCTCCAACACCCATCTGATGCCCTTCATCACTACCGCCCGCAAGCAGGGCGCGCGGCTAGTGGTCATCGACCCGCGCCAGACCCGTACGGCGCGCCTCGCCGACTGGCATCTACCCATTCGCCCCGGCACAGATGCGGCGCTGGCTCTGGCCATCATGAACGTCATCATCTGCGAGGGTCTGCACGACCAGGCCTGGCTCGACGAGCACGCCATCGGCTTCGACGCCCTGATGCAGCGGGTAGGCGAGTGGACGGTAGAGCGCGCCGCCGAGGTGACAGGTCTACCTGCTGAGGACATCATGGCCCTGGCCTGCGAGTACGCCACGACGCGGCCATCCGTCATTCGCCTCAACTATGGCTTGCAGCGGCACACCAACGGCGGCATGATGGTGCGCGCAGTAGCCTGCCTGCCCGCCGTCGTCGGCGCATGGCGCGACCTGGGCGGCGGCGCGCTGCTCAGCACCTCCGGCGCGTTCCCCATCGACTACACCGCCCTGGCCCGCCCCGACCTGAAGCCTGCGCCGGAGCCACGCTGGGTAAACATGAACCAGATCGGCGAGGCGCTGCTCACCGCGACCGACCCACCCATCAAGGCCCTGTTCGTCTACGACGCCAACCCGGCCGCCAGCGCGCCCAACTCGGCGCGGGTCATCCAGGGTTTGCGGCGCGACGACCTGTTCACCGTCGTCCACGACCCCTACTTCACCGACACCACCGACTACGCCGACCTGGTACTGCCCGCCACGACCCAGCTGGAGCACATGGACCTGCATAAGGCCTACGGCAACTATTACCTCCAGGTCAACCAGCCCGCCATCGCGCCCCTGGGCGAGTCGGTGTCGAATGTCGAGCTATTCCGCCGCCTGGCGCAGGCAATGGGCTTCACCGAGTCGTGCTTCGAGGACAGCGTGGAAAACATGATCGACCAGGCCCTCGCTGTCGCCCACCCCCATCTTCAGGGCATCACCCGCCAGACCCTCCTCGACAACGGCTGGGCGCGCCTGGCGCTCCCACAAGCCGAATCGATGATGGCGGGCGTGGCGTACGGAGCGATCGCGGTCGGGGCCTCCGCCACACTCAACGCGCCACGCGCCACGCGCCACGCCCCCTACGTCCCCTTCGCTCACGGCGGTTTCCCCACCCCTAGTGGCAAGGTGGAGCTGTATTCGGCGGCCATGCGCGCCGCCGGGCTGGACCCCCTGCCGCGCCACGACCCCATCGCCGAGAGCCGCGCCGCCGACCCGGCGCTGGCGGCGCGCTATCCGCTGAATCTCATCACCCCCAGCGCCCACTTTTTCCTCAACACGTCCTTCTCCCATGTGGACAAGCTGATAGCGAAACAGGGCGAGCCATTCATCGAACTAAACCCGGTGGACGCCGAGGCGCGGTGCATTATCGACGGCGACTGGTGCCGCGTGTTCAACGACCGGGGGGCATGCCTGTTGCGGGCGCGGGTGGGGGAGACGGTGCGACCGGGGGTGGCCGCTGCCGAAGCGACGTGGTGGTCCAAGCTCAGCCCCGACGGCAAGGGCATCAACCAGTTGACGGCCCATGCCCTGACCGACATGGGCCGTGGCGCGACCTTCTACACCAACCTCGTCCAGGTGGAGCGTCATCTGGAGCCAGTCGCGTGAGCATTCCCATCGGCATGGTCAGCATCGGTCTATACTTGCCATCGCAAATCGAGGATAGCGCGGCCGTCGCGCAGGCGACGGGCATCCCCGCGACCGTGGTAGTTGAAAAGATGGGCCTGCGCCAGAAGCGTGTCGCCTCCGACGCGGACCAGGTGTCCACGATGGCCGTGCGCGCCGCCCAGGACGCCCTGGCCCGCGCAGCGGTCTCGCCAACGGACGTAGACCTGGTGCTGTATCATGGTAGCGAATACAAGGACTATTTTGTCTGGTCGGCGGCGGTCAGATTCAGCACGACCTGCGCAACCAACGCCTACGCCTTCGAGTTATACGCCCTGTGTGTGGAACGCCCGTCGCCCTCAAGGTCGCCCGCGATATGCTGACTGCCGACCCTGCGCTGCGTCATGTGCTACTGGTCAGCGCGTCGAGGGAAAGCGACCTGATCGACTATGGCAACCCCCGCGCACGATTCATGTACAACTTCGGCGCGGGGGCGAGCGCCATGCTACTACGCCGCGGCCACGCCCACAACGAGGTCCTCGCCTCGGCGGTGGTGACCGATGGCTCCCTGTCGGAAGCGGTCATCATGCCGGGCGGCGGCACGCGCCATCCCACCTGGACCGACCATCACCTGGACGTGCCCGATCTGGCGGCGATGGGCGAGCGCCTGGGCCAGGTGTCGCAGCCGAACTTCGTGCGCGTCATCCGCGAGGCGGTGGAGAAAAGCGGCTCCACACTGGCCGACATCGACTTCCTGGCCCTGACCCACATGAAGCGCTCGGCCTATGACGCGCTGCTGGCGGAGTTGGGCCTGCGCCAGGACCAGGCGGTGTACCTGGACGAGTACGGCCACATTCAGTCGGTCGATCAAGCCCTGGCGCTGCGGTTGGGCGAAGAACGGGGCTGGCTCAAGACGGGCGACCTGGCCGTGCTGGCCGCGGCCGGCACGGGCTATACATGGAGCGCGACCGCACTCCGCTGGGGGTGACAGAGTGCCCAGGATGTACGTCAACGGCGTCAATCTCGCCTACGCGACGGCGGGCGCAGGCTACCCGGTTCTATTCATCACCGGCCTGAGCTACGGCGGCTGGTTCTGGGAGCAGCAGGTCCCCGCTTTTGCCGACCGCTTTCGCGTGCTGACCTTCGATAATCGCGGCAGCGGGCAGTCTGATAAGCCCGATCTGGCGTACACGGCGGCCATGCTCGCCGACGACACGGTGGGGCTGATGCGCGGACTGGGCATGACCCGCGCCCATATCATTGGCCACTCGATGGGCGGCTTCGTCGCCCAGGAACTCGCGCTGCGCTACCCGCAGCAGGTCGATCACCTGGTCCTCGCCGCGACCCACTTTGGCGGCCCCAACGCCGTGCCTATCCCCCGCGAGGCGCTGGCCGTCATCCTCAATCGCGAGGGCGACGCCGAGACCCTCTACCGCCGTGGCATCGCCGTCGCCACCGCGCCCGACTTCGCCGCCGCCCACCCGGCGGTCATCGACGACATCGTGCGGCGTCGCCTGGCCGACGCGCAGCCCGCCTACGCCTACCAGCGCCAGGCGGGGGTGTCCCTCGCCTTCCGCGCTGAGGACCGCCTGGGCGACATCAAAGCCCCAACGCTCATCCTGGCCGGCGAGAGGGACCTGGTCGTGCCGCCCGCCAACGCGGCGCTCATGGCAAAGAAGCTGCCCCACGCGCAGAGGCTGATCTTCCAGGGCGCGGGCCACCTCTTCCCGCTGGAACAGCCCGAACGCTTCAATGACGTCGTGCTGCGCTTCCTGGGTCACGGCGGCCAGAGGATGCCATGACCATCGCCGTCGACTGGCTGGCGCAGCGGGCCACTCTCTCCCCGCGTCGGGTGGCCCTCATCGATACGCTGACCGAGCGCGACATCACCTATGCCGAGTGGAACGCCCAGGCCAACCAGGCAGCGCATCTACTCCGCGCGCTGGGCGTGACGAAGGGCGACCGGGTGTGCGTGCTATCGGCGAACTGTGTCGAGTACCTGGACGTGTGGTTCGCCTGCAACAAGTTGGGTGCGATTCTCCAAAACCTCAACTGGCGGCTGACCGTGCGCGAGATGGCGACGCTGGTGCGCGATGCCGCTCCGACTCTCTTCCTGTACGGTAACGACTTCGTGCCTCAGGTCGCCGAGTTGCGCGCCGTCGCGCCGAGCGTTGCCCACTGGGTGGCCTTCGGCGTCAAGGCTGACCTTGCCGACATTGCCTTCGCCGATCGCGCGACACTGTCTGCCACGAACCCGCCGCTGCCGTCGCTCACCCTCGATGACCCGTGGGTCATCTGCTATACCGGCGGCACGACCGGTGTCCCGCGCGGTGTGGTGCTGACCCATGGCAACATCACCTGGAACGCCGTCAACACTTGCGCCAGTTGGGGCCTGGCTCCCAACGATGTCGCCGTCCTCAATTCGCCCCTGTTCCACACCGGCGGCCTCAATGTTTTCACCGCGCCCCTGGTCCACAGCGGTGGCGCGTCGGTGGTGTGTCGCGGCTTCGACGCCGACCAGGTCTTTGACCTCCTCACGGGCGGGCGGGTAACCGTGGTCTTCGGCGTGCCGACCATGTTCACGACCCTTCAACAGCACCCGCGCTGGGCGGCGGCCGACTTCTCGCACCTCAAGCTGGTCATCAGCGGCGGCGCGCCGTGCCCCCGTCCCATCTTCGAGCGGTGGTTTGCCAAGGGCATAGCCTTTCGCACCGGCTACGGCCTGACGGAGGCCGGCCCCAACACTTTCTGGCTGCCACCAGAGGACGCCGAACTTAAGCCGGGCGCGGTCGGCTATCCCCTGTTCCACATCACCCTGCGCCTGATCGACGACGCGGGCCGCGACGTGACTGCGCCCGACCAGCCGGGCGAGCTGCTCATCCGCGGCCCCCATGTCACGCCAGGCTACTGGCGCAACCCCCAGGCGACGGCGGCGGCCATCGACCCTGACGGCTGGCTGCATAGCGGCGACCTGGCGACCCGTGACAGCGAGGGCGCGTACACCATCGTCGGCCGCGTCAAGGACCTGATCATCTCCGGCGGCGAGAACATCTACCCCGCCGAGGTGGAGAGTGTCTTGTTCGCTCACCCGGCGGTTCTGGAAGCGGCGCTCATCGGCGTGCCCGACGCCCGCTGGGGTGAGGTGGGCCGCGCCGTCGTTGTCGTGCGGCCCGGCCTGGCCGTGACCGAGGCCGAGCTACGCGCCTTTTGCCGCGAGCGGTTGGCCGCCTACAAAGCCCCTCAGTCCGTCGTCTTCGCCGCCGACCTACCCAAGACCGGCCCCAACAAGGTCGACAGGGCGCAGCTGGCGGCGCTGTATGGGGGGCAGCGTGATGCGTAGCGCCCGTTGGCCCAGAGCCCCTTTTGGCGTCGGGATGACAGTCGAGGTATTCTTCACCTATCAACGGTTCTGGCGCATCGTGTTTCACGCATCACGTTTCACGCATCACATACCACCAGGACATCCATCTCCGTCCAGAGGTTGACTCCCATGCTCCACGAAACCGGCGTCCTACCCGGCGCCAACGGCGTTACGCTGACCTTCGAGGACTGGCGGCCCGTCGGCGCGGCGCGTGGCGTGATCGTTCTGGTCCACGGCTACGCCGAGCACATCGGCCGCTACAAGCACGTCATCGCCACGCTTACGGAACGCGGCTACGCCGTCTTCACCCAGGACCATCGCGGCCACGGGCGCAGCGGCGGCGAGCGCGCCAACGTCGAGAGCTTCGCTCTGTATGTCGAGGACCTACGCCCGCTGGTACGCCGCGCGCGGGAGGCCATAGCCGGCGTGCCCCTCTTCATGTACGGCCACTCCATGGGCGGCCTGGTCGCGACCCACTATGCCCTCGACTACCCCGACGACCTGGACGGTCTCATCCTGACCAGCGCGGCTATTCAGATCGGCGACGACGTGTCGCCCCTGCTCAAGCGCCTATCGGGCGTAGCGGCGCGGGTCACGCCGAGCCTACAACTGGTCAAGGGCGCGGAGGGCGTGTTGAGCCGCGACCCAAGCGTCGAGGCGGCGACACGCACCGACCCGCTGTGCTACAACGGCGGGGTCAAGGCGCGCATGGGCAACGAGTTGCTCAATGCGTCCCTGGCCGCCCAGGCGCGCATGGGTGAGTTGCGGCTACCGCTCCTGGTGATGCACGGCACAGCTGACCGCTACACCAACCCCGAAGGCTCCCGACGTCTCTACGAGGCGGCGGCCAGCCCCGACAAGACACTCCGCCTGTGGCCCGACAACTACCACGAGCTGCACAACGACCTCGACCGCACCGAGGTCATGGACACGCTCCTCGCCTGGCTCGACGCCCACAGCCCGGCGGCCGGAACTTGACCCGGCGGCGGGGCGCGCCTATGCTACCACTATGCGTGACGACGACATCCACGACGTTCTGGCCGCAGTGCGCGCCGCGATGCCGGCCTGGGAGACCCCCCTGGTCGACGCGATGGCGGCGCGCGGGACAACACCCTACCGTGTCCTCATCGCCACCATCCTCAGCCTGCGCACCCAGGACAAGACGACGGCCCAGGTCACGCCGCGCCTGTTCGCCCTGGCCGACACGCCGGAGGCGATGCTGGGCCTGTCAGCCGACACCATCGCAACCGCCATCTATCCCGTCGGCTTCTACCGCACCAAGGCCGAAACCATCCTCGCCATTAGCCGCATCCTGGTCGACCAGTATGGCGGGGTCGTACCGGACGACCTGGACACCTTGCTGACCCTACCCGGCGTGGGGCGCAAGACGGCCAACCTGGTCGTCACGGCGGGCTACGGCAAGCCCGGTATCTGCGTCGACACCCACGTCCATCGTATCAGCAACCGTCTGGGCTACGTGACCACCAAGACCCCCGACGCAACCGAGATGGCGCTACGGGCCAAGCTGCCGCCCCAGTACTGGGCCGAGATCAACACCCTGTTCGTCGCCCTGGGCCAGAACATCTGCCACCCGACATCGCCACGCTGCTCGGTGTGCCCGGCGCGCCCGTGGTGCGACCGCGTCGGCGTGACCCGCAGTCGCTAACCCCGCGCCAACCGAGGACTTCCCATGCCCCCGATGACCGGCGGCCAGGCCGTCGTCGCCACCCTCAAGCAGGAGGGCGTCGATACCCTGTTCGGCATCAACTCCGTCCATATGCTACCCATCTACGACGCTCTATACGACGAGCCGTCCCTACGTCTCATCGTGCCGCGCCACGAGATGGCGGGCGGCTTCATGGCCGACGCCTACAGCCGCGCGTCGGGCAAGGTGGGGGTCTACCTGACCAGCACCGGCCCTGGCGCGGCCAACAGCGCGGGGGCCATCCTCGAAAGCTGGATGGGCAGCACCCGCACCCTGCAACTGACGGGCCAAGTCGACACGCCCTACCTCGACCAGCGACGCGGTGTCCTTCACGAGGCCCCCGACCAGCCGGGCATGTTCACCGCCCTCGGCGCGCGAACGGCGCGGGTCATGGCTCCGGCGGACGCCCCGGCCGCCCTGCACGAGGCGCTATGCGCCCTGCGCAGCCAACGGCCGCGACCCTATGTCATCGAGATGCCCATCGATATCCAATACCAGACGGCCGACGTGGCTCTGGGACTGCCGCTGACGCCCGCGCTACCCGCGCCGTCGCCTGCCGACGTGGAGCGCGCGGCGACGCTGCTGCTGGCGGCGCGGCGGCCGGTGGTGTGGGCGGGCGGCGGCATCAACACCAGCGGCGCACACGCCGAGTTGCGGCGGGTGGTCGAGGCGCTAGGCGCGCCGGTATTCACAACGCGCGGCGGGCGCGGCGCACTCCCTGACGACCACCCGTTGGCCGTCGGCAACTATTTCAGTGAAGAACCGGGGCGTGCCTTCCTGGAAGCCGCCGACGTCGTGCTCGCCGTGGGCACGCGCTTCTCCGGCAGCCCAACCGCCAACTGGAGCCTGCGCCTGCCGCCAGGCTTCATCCGCGTGGACATCGACCCCGCCGAGGTCGACCACAACTACGCCCCTACCCTGGGCATCGCCGCCGACGCGCGGCTGACCCTGGCCGCGTTGGCCAAGGGGTTGACGGAGGAGCGGGGCAGCGTCGCCCCTGACTATGCGGCGGAGGTCTCGACCTTGCGGGCGACACTGCGGGCGGGAATCCGCGCCCGCGCGCCGCGCATCGCCGCTCTGATGGACGCCATCACTTCGGCCATGCCTCGCGAGACCATCGTCGTGACCGACGCCACGCTGCCTGCCTACACGGGCGGCAACCAGTACCTGCCGGTGCGGGCCGAGCGCGGCTTCGTCACGGCTCACAGCGTCGCCATCGGCGCGGGGTTGCCCTTTGCCCTGGGCGCACAGGCCGCCGCCCCCAACCGTCCTGTGGTGTGCATCGCGGGCGACGGCGGCTTCATGCTCCACGCCACCGAGTTAGCGACGGCCGTCGAGGCCGGGCTACCTGTTGTGGTATGCCTGTTCAACAACGGCGGCTATGGTATCCTGCGCCGCTTCCAGCGCCAGCGTTTCGGCGACCGTCTCATCGGCGTCAACCTGCACACGCCGGACATGATCGCCCTGGCCGGGGCCTTCGGCGCCCGCGCCGAGCGGGTTGACACCCCCGCCGCGCTTCAAACCGCCGTGGCGCGGGCCATCGAGCGCCGCCAGGTGAGCCTCATCGACATTCAAGCGCCTTTCGAGGAGTGACTCGGTATGAATGGCGTGACCACTGAGACCATAATCGTTCTGGCGCGCGACTGCGACGCCCTGCGCCACGTGAACAACGCCGTCTACATCGACTACCTGCACGAGGCGACGCTCCACGCCCACGGCGTGACCCGCGAGGCCGCGCCCGACGTGGCGCTGACCGCCCTCTCGGCCGAGTACAAGGCCGCCGCCGTCTACGGCGACAGGCTGACCATCACGACCTGGGCGGCCGAGGCGCGCGATGGCGTCGTCACTCGCTACTACGAGATTGACCGCCCCAGCGACGGCCGCCGCGTCCTGTCGGCCCGGGCGACGTGGCGTGTGCCGGGCGACCCGCCGCCCCTGGTCAGCGATCGCCCCGCACCCTTGAAGCCCTTCGCACCGCTTGACGAGGCCGAGACCACGCCCTTCATCTGGAGACACCGCATCCGCCGCTACCAGCTGGATATGCGCGGCGTGGCAGGGGTCACCGCCTACCTCAACTGGCTGGAGGAGGCAACCTTCCGCGCGGCAGACGCGGCGGGCTGGCCCGCCGACCGCATGTGGGGCGTTAACCTGATCATCTTGCAGTACCGCCGCGACTGCGAGTTCTTCGCCGACGCGGGCCTGGGCGATGTCATCGAGATTGAGAGCCGCTACGTTTACAACGGGCGGCTGCGCGGCGTATGGCGGCACGAAGTCTATCGCGTGGGGGAGGCGGGGGAGCGCACGCTGCTGGCGCGGGATTATTCGACGGGGGCGTTCCTGGACCGCGATCTGCGCCCGCGAGTGGGCGCCCAAGAGGTAGCGGCCGCCCTGCGCGCCGGCCCGCTGGACGGCAAGCCCACGCAGGAGGCGTAAGTAGAGGCTATCAGCAACAACCAGAATGTCATGTACTCTATGACCTCTGACCTCTGACTACTCCAGCCCCTCGATCACTGCCGTCAGCACCCGAATCGCCCGCAGGTACTCGTCCATCGCCACGTGCTCGTGGGGTGTGTGGTCGAGGCTGGAGTCGCCGGGGCCGTAGGCGACGATGGGCACGTTCCACACCGGCCCCACCACGTTCATGTCCGACGTGCCCGTCTTGACCTTGAAGGCGGGCGTCCCGCCCTCACCGCGAATGGCCCGCAGGAAGCCCCGCGCCAGGACGTTGTTCTTGTCGGCGCGGTAGGCCGTCTCGTGGCCGCTGAACTCCACCTGGGCGTCGCCCGCCAGGGCGGCCAGCGCGGCTGCCGCCTCGTCGGGCGCCAGGCCCACCGGCAGCCGCACGCCGATGAGCAGCTCCGCCGTCTCGGTCAGGCCATCGTTGGCGGTGTGGATGTCGCGCAGAGAGGGCGTCACCTGGCCCGTGACCCGCTCGCGGCCTTCGTTGTACGCGGCGGCCCAGGCGGCGACCCGGTTCCAGAAGTCGACGGCCACCTCCGGCGCGCCGATCGCCTGGCCCGCCGTGTGGGCGACAGGCTGCGCCAGCCGGTAGCGCAAGAGCAGCCGCCCCTTATAGCCCAGGGTGATGCGGTCCCAACTACTCGGCTCGCCGATGACGCACAGGGCGGGGCGGTACTCGGTCGCGGCATAACGCGCGCCCTTCGACGTGGCATACTCCTCTTCGACCGCGCCGATGACCACCACCTGCCAGCCGTCGGGGATGCGAGCGCGGGCGGCGGCGACGACGAAGGTCGCCAGCGGCCCCTTGGCGTCGACGCTGCCCCGCCCATAGAGCTGGCCCGCCTCGCGCCGCACCGGAACCACCCCCCCCACTGTGTCGATATGCCCTAACAGCACGATCTGGCGCGGGCCGTCGCCGATGACGCCGACGGCGTTGCCCGCCGTGTCGACGTGGGCCTCCAGGCCCAGGCCGCGCATCTCCGCGACAAACCACGCCACGGCGGCGTGCTCCTGGGTGGACAGGCTCTGGATGCGGACGAGGCCTTCGAGGAGGTCGACCGCCTGGTCGTCGGGTAGGGGGAGCATTGTGTCAGGCATTGGATTCGGAGGAATCTTGGACAGGATAGGTGGGACGAGGCGTCTTCGGTTCGGTCATCACCTTGTAAATCCTGTCAATCCTGTCCACCACCGGCTAGCGGTGAGCGAGCCGTTCTTGCAGGCGAGTCTTGACGCGAGCCGTCAGCTCGGCGGGGCTGATGCCCAGGACGCGGGGGAGCAGTTCGTCCATGCTGCCATGCTGCAAATCGCGGAAGCGGTCGGGCGCGACGGACACGCCGTCCCCCGCCGCCACGCGCACCCGGTCCATATCCACGTCGGCAAAGGCGCGGTACAGCTCAAGGAATTTGGCCTGCCCGAACTGCTCGACCATGGTTTCAGCGACAAAGGTGGAGTAGGCGTAGGCAACCAGGAGGGGAACGCCCGCCTGGTCCAGTGTTTCCATCCCCGTCACACTGTCCAGGTTGACCGCATCGAGGCCCTGCTGACGGACAAAGTCGTCCAGGGCGGTGTAGTTTGTCTCGTCAGCAAACAGGCCCGCTGTCCCCTCCACCAGCCAGGTAGGTGTCCACGGGCGAGTCCAGCGAGCCAGGGCCAGGTGGGTCAGCTCGTGCTGGACGGTCTGGTCGCGGCGATTTACAAGGTTGCCGTTGCTAAATGCCCCCTCGTTGATGAATAGGGCGCGGCTAGCGACGCGGATGCCGGTCGAGGTCAGCAGGTTGTCGTAGCGCGCGGAGCCGACAAAGCTGTGACCACTCTGCTGCGTAACCTGGGTAAACAGGTCCCGGTCGTCCACGACGACCATGATGCTCAGAGGGTCAACCAGGTCGCCGAGGCGCGCCGCTAGCGTGGCGTAAGCCTTTTCAGCCGCAGCGATCGCTGCGTCGACGTTATCGCCCGCGCGATGGAAGACCAGGAAGTGGGGACTACGGGTATTGGCCGTCAGGCCGACCGTCCAGAAAGGCGGGCGATCGGCGCGGATATTCGCGACTCGCCAGTCCGCACCGGCGCGCTCGAAATCGACGGTCAACACGTGGCGGAACCAGTCGTTCTCGAGGCCCTGGAAGGCGTAGACCAGGGCGACTGGCACGTTGACCAGGCGGGCGGGTTGGCCATCAACAATGATGACTTGCTCTACCGTGGGATCGATGGGAAACATCTCCATCTCGAGGCGGCTGAAGGGCACGGTGCGGGTGAACCCCAGCGGGTGCGTCACATCGCGGAAGAACTCGCGGGCCGCGGGGGTAGTCACACGCGCGAAGGCGGCCTCGTCCTGTCTGGCAATAGCCTGCTGGAGGCGAGCCAGCGCATCGCGTGCGCCAGGCAGCGCCGCACTGGCCGGATTGGGCGTCGGCGTGGGCAACGTCGCTCCATCATCAGCAATCGCCCGCGCCGAGCCCGCTTTGAGGTCGATCTGGACGGGGGGAAAGCCGGGCAGGCGCAGAGTCGCCGTCTCATCCTGGGGTCGGCGGAAGACGAGCGTGCCGCGATTGGCCGCGCCGACGTTCCAGCGACCGCTGGGGGCAATATCCGAGGCCAGGCTGGTGGTCACGTCGGTGGGCTGCTGAGGCGTGCCGTCGGCGACCAGGATAGCATCATTGCCACTGGCGCCAGTCGGCCCCTGCAAGTCCCGCGCGCCCGCGTTGATGAACTCGATGGACAGGGATAGAACGTCCTCATTGAGGCGCGCCTCATCCAGGCGCAACACGATGGGCACGCGGCGGGCGGCCACGCTGAAGTCGAAGAGCACCTTGCGTGGGGGGAGTGTCGCCGGGGGGGTCGGAGCCAGGGTGAGGGTCGGGGCAGGCAGCGCGACGCGGGTCGCCGCTGGAACGGGTGTGGGCGCAGGGGCTGGCGGCCCCGCCATGGTGCAGCCCGCGACGGCCATGCCGAGGACGGCCGCAATAGCTACACCGCTCAACCACCGATTACTCACCGCTCGCCTCCAACTCGATACTACTCGTCACACCAATCTCCGCGCCGCGCATGAGGATCAGGCCCGACCAGAAGGCGGCGCACACCAGTGCAATACTCGCCACCCAGGCGCACACGGCGCGCGGGCCGTAGATGGGAGCCGCCCAGCCAACAAATGCCGTGGACAGCGCCATCGCCAGGGTGACGAGGGCATTGTCGAGACTGAATACTCGCCCGCGCAGGCGGTCGGGCACGATCTGCTGCAACATGGTGGAACTGGTCACCCAGGCCGCGCCACTGCCCGTATGGGCGAAGAATACCCTCGCCGCCGCCTGCGGCAGACTCTGAGCCTGGCTAAACCCCAGGTAGCCCAGGCCACTCGTCAGGTAGCCCACGCTGACCGACCAGCGCAGGCGAGCGATACTCGCCCCTACCACCAGGCTGGCGAGCCACGGCCCCAACAGTACGCCGAAGCCGCGCGCCGCGTACAGCCAGCCGATGCCGTCGTCGCCCCGATAGAACACCTGGGTCGCGAAGAGGCTCAGCATCAGCACCGTGCCCGCCCCCAGCCCCCAGCCGAACTTAACGAAGATAAAGGCCGCCACAGCCAGATTATGTCGCGCATAATCCAGGCCGCCCCACATCGCCTTCCAGCCCAGCGACACCTGCCCCAGGCTATGCGGCGTCGCTTCTGAGAAACGCGCGCGGATGGCCCAGATGAGAAGCGCCGATACCAGGAAGGACATCGAGTTGATGATGAACGCCGCATCACGCCCCAGGTACGCCGACACCAACCCACCCAGCGCCGCGCCCACCGCCAACATTGCGCCCCACGTTACCTCCGACAGGGCATTGGCAGGTAGCAGTTCGCGCGGCGTCACCAGATTCGGGATGGCGGCGCGCTGCGCCGGGCCGAAGAACGCCGTCACCGAACGCAGCGCGGCCGTGATGACGTAGATGAGCCAGATGTGGTCCACACTACGCACCAGCAGAAAACCGAGGGCCAGCGCCATGCGCAGCAGATCCGACACCACCATGACCTTCTTGCGGTCATAGCGGTCGGCCCATATCCCGGCCACCGGGCTGAGCAAGACACCCGGCACCTGCGCCGCGATGATGAACCCGCCCGCCGCGGCGGGCGAGCCGGTCAGTTGCAGAATCAGCCCCAACACGGCGACGTCGTTGAACCAGTCGCCAGCGTTGCTCGTCAACTGGGCGAGCCACAACTTGCGAAAGTTGGCATTACCGCGCAGGACGTCCCAGTACGTGACTCGATCGCTCAAGGCCGGTGCTTCCTGGTGGCGGCAGGGTGCGATGCTACATTCTAGGGTCAGGACGAAAGCATGTCAAAAAAGGAGCAACTCTTCCTGGAGTGCGACCGCCGTGCTGGCGCGCCCAAAGAATGGTGCGAAAGGTGGCCCTATCACCCAGAGGCGCGCGCCAGCTTGTCCTGGCAGTAGGTGTACAGGGCGTCGAAGACAGGGGTCTGGCGCGCCAGCGACTCCGCATCGGGCAGATCAAGCAGGAAGAAGCCGTGGCTGACCGCCCACAGCCCATCGGCCTCAGGTGCGCGCTCCTCGCGGTCGGCCCGGTCTGCGCCGCGCACGATCTTCGCCAGCATCGTCAGGGCAGGATCATCGATAGCGTACTTGTCGAGGATAGCGTCGAAGCCGGTGCGTCCGCCGCGCTTTCCCAGTTCCGCCTCGCTGACATGGAAGGGAATGGCCCCCTCCGCCTCAGCCCGCGTCATCACCGCCTCGCGTGGTACATACAAAAACTCGGCCGCCGGGTCGACAAAGCGACGGATGAGCCACGCCGACGCCGTACGGTCGATGCGCAGCCGCTCACGAGTAATCCATTTCACGATTTCCTCCCGCTTGGTGCTATCATGGGGTTGCGATTCTGGTTGCCCTAGAGATCAACTCCTATGGAACCCCTCATGGAAGCGACACCGGCGCCGCGCCGCTGGCGAGCGGGCTTGACCCGCAATGTCCTGGCCCTGGGCGTCGTTAGCCTGCTGACCGATATCAGCACCGAGATGATCGTGCCGATTCGAATCCTGTTCCTGGTGGGCGTCCTCGGCACACCGCTGCCGCTGGCCGGGCTGATCGAAGGGCTGGCGGAGAGCGCATCGAGCCTGCTCAAGATCGTGTCGGGCCAGGTGTCGGATCGCGTTGTCAGCCGCAAGCCCATGATACTTCTCGGCTACGGCGTGTCCAACTTCGCCAAGCCACTACTAGCCCTGGCGACGACCTGGCCGCAGGCCCTCGGCTTCATCCTGGTCGAGCGAGTAGGCAAAGGGCTACGCACCAGCCCCCGCGACGCACTCATGGCCGACTCGACCGCGGCCGCCTATCGCGGCAAGGCCTTCGGCTTTCACCGCAGCATGGATACCCTGGGCGCGGCCATCGGCCCGCTGGTAACAGCAGCCATTCTGGTGTGGACCAACGACAACCTGCGCGCCGTGTTCGCCTGGACCCTCATCCCCGGCCTGCTCAGCCTGGCCGCCATCGCCCTCCTGGTGCGGGAGACACGGGGACCGCAGGCGGCGCGCCGCGAGTCTCATCAGAAGGCGGCGGCGGGGTCGCGCCACGAGCCCCTGGCACGGCTAGGGCGAGGCTTCTGGTTATTTACAACCATCGCGACGGTGTTCGCCCTGGGCAACACCTCCGACGCCTTCATCTTCCTGCGCACCCAGGGGTTGGAGCAAAGCGTGGTCGCCGTGCCCCTTATCTACTTCGGCTACAACGTCGTCTACGCCCTGCTGGCGACACCCCTCGGCACGCTCAGTGATCGCTGGGGGCGGGCGCCGGTGCTCGTGGCAGGCTTCACCGCCTTTGGGCTGGTCTACGCGGGGTGGGCAGCCGCGACTCAGGGCTGGCAGGCGTGGGCGCTGTTCGTCGTCTACGGTGTCTACGCCGCAGCGACCGAGGGGGTCGCCAAGGCGCTCGTGGTGGACCTGGCCCCCAGCGCTGCGCGGGGTGCAGCGCTGGGCTGGTTCAACGGGCTGGTAGGCTTCGCCGCGTTGCCCGCCAACGTCCTGGGCGGCTGGCTGTGGAGTAGCTATGGTCCCAGCGCCACGTTCGCCGTTGGCGCAGCCCTCGGCTTTACCGCCGCTGCGCTCCTCGTCGCTGGCTCACGCTGGCTGCGACCGACCGCCGGCCCCGCCTGACGCCATTCTGACCCAACGATGTTGACCCCAGACCTGAGCGTGGCTAACATTAGATGACGTCCCACCCCCTGTCGGAGGCTTCATGACACGCGAGGCAACCATACACGCCCTGCTCGACCAGGGCCGCACCCCCGGCCAGATTGCCCGCCATCTCGACCAGCCCTTGCCCGATGTCCTGCTCATTGTCGATCAGCTCATCGGCCAGGGCCGCGTGCGTTATGCCGACGTGCTGCTCAACATTCCCCGCGAGAGCCGCCAGCCCATCACCCGCGCCCTGCTCAACCTCGGCTACCTGCCGACGGCCGAGCAATTGCACCGCGACCTGACCGACGCGGGGCACACCATTGCCCTGGAAGACATCGAGGTCATGCTCCGCTACGGCGACGTGGGCCGCCTGTACGGCGAGGTGTACGAGCACCTGCGCGACATCGAAGTTGGCCTGCACCGACTGATTCGCGAGGCCTTCGTGCGCGAATTCGGCGAGGGGGAGACCGGTTGGTGGCGGCAGGGCATCCCCCGCGATGTGCGCATCAAGGCTCAGTCGCGCCGCGAGGAGGACGACGCTTTGCAACCTTCAGAGCCTTACGGGTACACCGACCTGATCGACCTGCGGCTCATCCTCGACCGCCAGTGGAAGGTGCTGGCTCCCTACCTGCCGCCAAAGGCGCGCGGCGACCGCCGTGTTCTGCTGGACGACATGCTGCGGATGAACCAGATTCGCCGCGTCATCATGCATCCCGTGCGCGGCGGTCTGCCCAGCGAAGACGACCTGGATTTCTTGCACCACATGCGACGGCGTCTCGGCTTCGGCGAGACTCGCTTCTAAAGGAGAAGACAATGCAGTGTCCGAAAGACGGCACGACCCTCGAAACGCGCAATTACCTGGGCATCGAGGTAGACGCCTGCCCCACGTGCAACGGCATGTGGCTCGACCAGGACGAACTGGACCAGCTAGAAGACCAGGCCTATGACCAGGATGCCTGGAAGGGGAGCCTGATGCTCGACAGTTCCCCCACCGAGTACAAATGTCCCCACTGCGGTAACCCACTGCGCGTGTTCCGCTACCGCATGTACCACAGCCTGGAGATCGACTACTGCGACCAGGGCCATGGGTTCTGGCTGGACGAAAACGAAGAGCAGCGCGTGCTCCAGTTGATGGAGACACGCAAGGGCGACATCGACCGCAAGGTCGAGGCGGAGTCGGCCTGGGCGGGTTTCCTCAAGAAGTTCCGCTCCCGGTCGTTCGGCACACCGGCGTGATTCGGATTGCAGGTCGCGTATCGGGGCGTGGTCGCCCACCCTCTTTATTGAGGCGGACAGGGTCGCCACCCGCCAACAAGACGATAGCGCCCGGGTGGGGGCAGGGTCTCCCTGCTCCCACCCGGCTCCATAGCTACACGGCCCTTAACCCACCGCGACCGGCTGCCCTGTCCGCTCCGACTCGTAGGCGGCCAGGGCGACCTCCATCGCTCGCAGGCCGTCCTCACCCGTGATGGACGGCGCGCGGTCGCCCTGGGCCATGTCCACGAAGTCGTCGATCAGAGCGCCGTCCAGATCTCGGCCGTAGCCGGCCCAGCGATACGCCCCGCCGCGCGGCGCGAGGGCCACGTTCTGCGAGAACACGTCCACGCTGGTAAAGCCCTGGTCGCCGATCAGTTCCAGCGTTACATCGCCCCAGATGGGGTAGCTCGGCGGGCGCGACCAGCTCGTATCCAGGGTCGCCATGACGCCGTTGCTGAGGGTGAAGGACAGCAGCCCGGCGTCGTCGCTACCGAGGTGCGGGTGCAGCAGATCGCGCCCCACCTCGGCGTACACCTCCGTGACCTCCACCCCCGGCCACAGCCAGCGCAAGGCATCGACAACGTGGACGGTGTGGTCCAGGACCGCGCCACCGCCCGACAGCTCATGCTGCACGAACCAGCCGCCCGGCATCGAGCCGTGGTTAGTGGCGCGCGCCGTGTGGACCGTGCCCAGATCGCCGCGAGCGAGCATCTCTTTCAGGGCCATGAGTGGAATGGCGTAGCGTACCGGAAAGGCGATCTGCAAGCGCGTGCCCGTCCGCTCTGCCAGTTCCAGCATGGCGCGGGCGTCGGTCATCGTCGTAGCGATGGGCTTCTCGCACAGCACGGCCCGCACCTTGCCCGCCGCCGCCTCGAACAGGGCGCGGTGGTGGACGTTCTCGGCGCAGATGACCACCGCGTCGCTGGCGGCGATAAGTTCATCACGGCCCAGGGCAGGGATGCCCCACCTCTCGGCGTCGGTCGCGGCGCGCTGAGCATCCCAGTCGTACAGGCCGATAACCGACACGTCGGGATGGCGCAGCAGGTGGCGCATGTAGCTGGCGGTGTGTACGTGGCCCACGCCCAGGAAACCAACTCGCAGGCTCATCCTACACCTCCCCGTGGGAGAGCGTCACCGCCCGCCCTGTGCGCGCCGACTCCATGCCGGCCAGGCTGATTTCCAGGGCGGCGAGGGCGTCGCGCGCCGTGACGATAGGCTGGGCCCGCCCTTCGAGGCAGTCCATGAAATGGCCCAGCTCGATCAGGTACGGGTCGTCCTCGGTCACAGGCAGGGGCGGCCTGTTGCCAGAGTGTAGATGCAGCGCCAGGGGCGGCGCGCTGTTGTCCACTTCCACCAGGCCGCCGTCGCCAGCAATCTCGATCTTCGTGGTCCAGATGCCCCTGGGCCGGTTCCAACCACCCTCGATGTGGCCGATGGCCCCGCCTGCGAAGCGCAGCAGGGCGAAGGCATGCTCGCCGGGCGGCGGTCCCGCCCAGCGACGGCGGCGGACGAAGATGCGCGTCACCTCGCCGCAGCACCAGCGCGCGAAGTCGAAGTCGTGAATCATCACGTCCAGGATGACGCCGCCACTCTCGGCCTCGTCAGCGAACCAGCCACCCCATTGCGGATACGTGCCCAGGCGCGACGAGCGGTAGACGCCCGGCTTACCGATGGCCCCGTTGGCGACCAGGCTGTGCAGGTGGTTATACTCCGGGAAGAAGCGCACCACGTGGGCCACGTAGAGCGGCGTACCCGTCGCCTCGCTGGCCTCGACCATCGCCCGCCCGTCGGCCAGGTTGCGCGCCAGGGGCTTCTCGCAGACAACCGGCCGCCCCGCCTGCAGGGCGGCGACCGGCGGCTCGCGGTGGGCCGTCGGCGGCGTGTTCACGTCCACCACATCCACGCGGCGAATCAGTTCCTCCACGCTGTCCACCACCGTACCATCCACGTCAGCCGCCAGCCGCTCCGCCGACGGACGCACGGTGTCGTACACCGCGTCCACCGTCGCCCCCAGCTGCCGCCAGCGCAGCGCGTGGGAGCGCCCCAACTGCCCCGCCCCAATTATTCCGATTTTCATCAAGCCTCTCCTGTCTCTTGTCCACGTGGGTCCGCGTTCGTCCGCGTCCCAGTCTCTTGACGCCGGCCGCGCCCCTACATCACCCTCCGCCATCCGCCAGCAGCCCGTAGTGCGCGTCGATGTCGCGCTGGTAGCCGTCGACCGCGCCGCTTAGTATCTCATCGACGCTGACTACGCGACCCAGCGCCGACGCCTCGATCACGCCGAAGGCGCACGCCAGGTCGCGCAGGCCCTCGATGCCGCTCGTCTCCGGGTCGGTCCCGGCGGCAATGGCCTTCAGCCAGTCGTGTTGCAGGATGGCGTACGGCTCGCGCAGGCCCAGCGGGAGCCACCGCGCCCGCTCGTCGGCGGTCATGTCGGCCTCGAAGCGCGCCAGCAGGTCCTCGCGCTGCCCGCCGCGCACCAGCCAGCCGCCGTGGATGCCGCCCTCGCTGCCCAGGAAGGCGGGCGTGTCCGGCAGCGTCACCGGCTCGCCGCGCCCCGCCCACGACCACAGCAACTGGCCCACGGCGTCGTGGTCGAGATAGGCCGTCGCCAGGTAGGTGTCGTCCACGTCGGCGCGAATCGCCTCCGCGACGCCGCCCACGACCCGCCGCCGCGTCGGCTCGAAGGCGCGCACCGTCCCGAACACCGCGTGGACCTCGCCCATGACCGCGCGCAGCCAGTCGAACTGATGCACGCCGATATCAAGCGTCCCGCCGCCACCCGCCAGCAGCTTCTGATGCCGCCAGGGCGTGTCGGCGACCACCTTGTCGGGCGACCACACGCCGCCCAGGCTGCCCAGGATGGCGAGCTGGGGCGTTCCAATCAGCCCGTGCTGGACCGCCCACGCCGCCGCCCGCACCAGGGGCATCTGGCGCACGTTCTCGAACACACCCAGCGTCAGCCCGCGCGCCCTGGCCCCCTCGACCATGCGCCGTCCCGCCCGCACCGACACGGCCAGCGGCTTCTGGGTCAGCAGGTGCTTGCCGTGGCCGAAGGCAACCTCGGCCACCTGGTGATGCAGGGCCAGCGTCGTCGTGTCCAGCACGGCGTCCACCGCGCCATCGGCGATCATCGCCCTGTAGTCGGTGTATACTTCGGGCAGCACGTCGGGCTGAAAGTCGCTGACGTAGGTGTGGGGCGCGGCCAGGGGATCGCCCGTCGCCGGGTCCATGACCGGTGGGCGGGGCGGCGGCCCCGCGCCGCGCTGCCGGAACATGAGGGCGTCGTCGCGGACCCGCGCCGTCAGGGCGGTGATGCGGAAGTCGTCCACGCCCGCCGCCCGCAGTTGGGCGAAGCCTTGCAGGTGGGCGTTGAGGATGCGGCTACCGCCGACGATGCCGATGCGGACCATCCTGCCTCCAGGGAGATACTGATTTGGACACGAGTCGCCTGGCGGGCGAACCGCCCTGCCACCGCTGCCACGCCCTGTGCTGCCGTGGCTTTGCCACCATCCCGCTACGCCCCGACGACTACGCCGAGGACGCCACCCTGGTCGCGGCCGGCTACGCCGAGCGCCGCCACGGCCTGTGGGTCTTGCCCCGCGATGGCGACCGCTGCGCCTACCTGGACGACACGACCAACCTGTGCCTCATCCACGCCGAGCGTCCCCGCGCCTGCCGCGACTACGACTGCCGCGTGCCCTGGGCGGCGCGCAACCTGCTGGCGATGCTGGCGCAGCAGGGGATTGACGACCGACCACCGACCACCGACCACCGACCACTGACCACTGACCACTGACTACTGTCTACTGAGTCGCCTCACCGCCACCCCGGCCGCCTCCAGGCGGGCGCGCAACTCGCGGGCGATGGCGGGCGCGGTCGGGCCGTCGCCGTGGATGCACACCGTATCGGCGCGCACGGGGACGACCGTCCCGTCGTAGGCGACCACCTGGCCGTCGCGCACCATACGCAGCGCCTGCTCCGCCGAGCGGGCGGGGTCGTGAAGCATGGCGTCGGGCAGGCGGCGCGAGCGCAGCCGGCCGTCGGCCTCATAGACGCGGTCGGCGAAAACCTCCTCGGCCACGGTCAGCCCGGCGTCGCGACCCGCCTGGACCAGCGCCGACCCGGCCAGGCCCACCAGAATAAGGCGGTCGTCGAGGCGGGCCACGGCGCGGGCGATAGCCGCCGCCAGGGCGGGATTGGCGACGGCGTCGTTGTACAGCTGACCGTGAGGCTTGACGTGGGTCAGGCGCGCGCCGTGGGCCTGGGCGATGCCAGCCAGCGCCGCGACCTGATACAGGACATACGCTTCCGCCTCGGCGGGCGACAGGGCCAGGCTGCGCCGCCCGAAGCCGAGCAGGTCGGGATAGCCAGGGTGCGCGCCCAGGGCGACGCCGTGGTCCAGGGCCAGGCGCACGGTGC
>JAHCIE010000199.1 GCA_026129385.1 Anaerolineae bacterium | reverse complement strand
TCCGCATGCGACAGGTTCGCCGCTTGCAGCAGGCGCAGTTGTAGCAGGATACGGAACTGGCGCGTAATCATGAACAACAGGTACAGCGGCGCTTCGCCCGCGTCAAGCAACTCGTGCAGGCGAGTCAGGGTCGTGGTCACGTCGCGGCTACCCACGGCGTCTACCAGTTCGAAGATGCTCGCCTGCTGGGTCGCGGCCACCATCTGCCGCACGTCGGCCTCGCCGATGGCGCGCCCCGCTCCCACATAGGTGATCAACTTATCGAGTTCGGTATCCAGGGCGCGCAGGTCGCCGCCGACAGCCTCCTCCAGCAGGCGAACCGCCATCGGCTGTAGCGAGCCGCCCTTGCGGCGGGCGCGGTCGCGCAGCCAGTCGCCGACCTCGCCGCGCCGGGCGTTGAGGGGGTCGAAGGCCAGCACGCGCGCACGGTCGCCCATGCCCTGCGCTGCCTTGAGCACGACGTTGGTCCTGGCGACGGCCTTTGGCTCGACCAGAAGGAGATGGGTGGAGGTCGGCAGGCGCGGGAGATACTCAGCCAGGGCCGAAGCGAAGGCCTTGCCCCCTTCCGACGCTTCAGCCTCGCCGCTGGCGGCGCGATCCGCCTTGCGCCCGCCGCTCGCCAGGCGTGTCAGCAGGCCATCGACGATGACCAGGCGCGAGCCGAAGAAGGGCGCTACGTCGCAGGCCTGCGTCAATTCGGCGAGGGTGACGCGCTTGCCGTCGAGGCGCAGCGTGTTGAGGTCGCCAAAGGCGGGGTCGGCCAATTCCGCCCGCAGGCGGGTCAGCGCCTCCGCGCGTTCGAACTCGTTATCGCCGTGAAGGAGGTAGAGCATGAGAACCGACCACCGACCACCAACCATCGACCACCGAAGGGTTGCACGTTGGAGGTTGGAAGGTTGAAGGTAGCTCGAACTTGCGCTTTCACCTGCAACCGCAATTCAACCCGTGGTCGGTGGTCGGTAGTCAGTGGTCCATTCGCGTCAGACCAACGTTGATGATGTGGGCGCTTCGCCCGGCTTCGCCGTCCCAATCTCGACGCGATGGACAACCATGCCACGACCCTCGCGGCGCTTGACCGCCTTGAGGTACGCGCTGCCCATCTCGTGGGACGTAGTCCATTTCTCCTGGACCTTGGGGCCGAGGGGCTGGGCCAGGAGCAGCCCGGCCGTCGCCGCCAGCACCATCCCCGGCAGCCTGGCGAGACCGCTCTCGTTGCGACGGCCGCCAATGACAGCGGCGGCGGCGAAGCTCGCCACGCCGGCCAGCACCCCCGCCACGACCAGATTCGTCCCGCAGCGGGGGTGAACGACCAGGCCATGCTCGCCGCCCCGCACGCGGGCCATCGCCTGCTCAACGGCGGGCGCGATGGCCTCGGTCGGCACATCACCCAGGATGAAGAAGCCACCGGCGTCGGCGCGGCCCGCCATACCGAGTTGAGGGAACTGCTCCGACAGGATATGAATCGTCGCGTGCTCGATGCCGTGGTTGCGGCGCGTCGCGCCCACCAGGCCCAGGTCTAGCATCCCCATACTACCTGCTCCTCTAGAGTCGGCGAGACTCGTCGGGGCTGTCCCTCCGAGTCTCGCCCTGCGTACCTACAATACAATGACCGAGTTGGTCGAGCCGTGCGGGTTGTCCTCGTGGCGGTCAGCCGAGCTATCGTTGTGCCAGTGTTGCCCATCGGCCAGATAACGAAACTGGTACTCGCGGCCGGTCTCCAACTCCAGAACAACCCGCCATGCGCCATCATCGCGATCTTGCTCCAACGGCGTGGCGTCCTTGTCCCAGCCGTTGAAGTCACCGACAAGGGTAATTCGTTCCGCCCAGACCTGCGCGGGCATCTCGAAGGTGACCAGCATCATGCCCGGTTTTCGGGACGGGCGCTTGCGGATCATTGACCGCTCCCGCGTCAACGCAGGTTGTAGAAGGCGTCGCGGCCAGGATAGCGCGCCGTGTCGCCCAATTCATCCTCGATGCGCAGCAGGCGATTGTACTTGGCAGTCCGCTCACCGCGTCCCGGCGCGCCCGTCTTGATCTGGCCGGCATTGACCGCCACCGCCAGGTCAGCGATGGTCGTGTCTTCGGTCTCGCCGGAGCGGTGCGACACGACCGCCGTCCACCCGGCGCGCTGCGCCATCTGGATGGCGGCCAGGGTCTCGGTCAGACTGCCAATCTGGTTGAGCTTGATGAGAATAGAGTTAGCCGCCCTGGCATCGATAGCCTTCTGCAAGCGCTCGACATTCGTCACCAGGAAATCGTCACCGACGAGCTGGACGCGGCCGCCCAGGCGCTGGCGGAGCAAGGCCCAGCCTTCCCAGTCGTCCTCGGCCAGGCCGTCTTCCAGGGAGATGATGGGGTACTTGTTCACCCAATCCTCCCAAAAGTCGACCATCTCGGCCGTCGTCAGGCTGCGGCCCTCGCGCTCCAGGACATACTTGCCGTCCTGGTACAGTTCGGTGATGGCCGGGTCGAGGGCGATGGCGATGTCACGGCCAACCTCATGGCCCGCCGTCTCGATGGCCTCCAGGATGAGCTGAATCGCGCCCTCGTTGCTCGGCAGGCTCGGCGCGAAGCCGCCCTCATCGCCGACGGTGGTAGCGAAGCCGCGCTTCTTGATAACCTTGCCCAGCGCCTGGTAGATCTCCGCGCCCCAGCGCAACCCCTCCTTGAAGGACAGCGCGCCGACCGGCATGACCATGAACTCCTGGAAATCGGTGGAGTTAATGGCGTGCTTACCGCCGTTCATGATGTTCATCATGGGGACAGGCAGGCTGTGGCTATAGACACCCCCCAGGTAGCGGTACAGGGGCAGCCCCAGGGATGCCGCGCCCGCGTGGGCTACGGCCAGCGACACGCCCAGGATCGCGTTTGCGCCCAGGCGCGCCTTGTTGGGTGTCCCATCGAGGCCGATCATGAACTCGTCGATGCCCATCTGGTCCAGCGCGTCCCAACCGGTCAATTCGGCCGCCAGTTCCTGGTTTACATGCTCGACCGCCTGGGTGACACCCTTGCCGCCCCACTGGCTGGCATCCTTATCGCGCAACTCCAGCGCCTCGTGAGCGCCCGTCGATGCGCCCGATGGCACGGCGGCCTGGCCGCGCGCCCCACCCACCAACGTGACCTCGACCTCCAGGGTCGGGTTGCCGCGACTGTCCAGAATCTGGCGGGCGTACACGTCGTCAATCAGCGTTTCCTCGTGATAGGACATTGGGTTCGTCATTGTCACTCCTGGAGGCGAATGCGCCTCATGTGCTTTATGGCGCGCCCCGTGACGGGAGCGCGGCTAACGCGCAGCTTGCATCAAGGCCGGACCATGGCCCCGTCATCAGCGATGAGGACGGCGCGCGTCGGCGCCCCATCGGCCCCCACCAGCTTCATTGGTAAGGCGATCAGGCTGTACATACCCGGCGTCACCCCACTCAGATTCAGCCCCTCCAGAATCAGGACGCCCGCCCGCAGCAGGCTGGTATGCACCGGGCTACCGGGCGCAGCATCCAGCGCCTCGACGCTCAGGTAATCGACCCCCACCAGGCGCACACCGCGCCGGATCAGCCACTCCGCCGCCGATGGTCTCAGGGCGATGAAGTCGGGGACAAAGACCGGCGTCATGGGCTGCTCCCAACGTCGGGAATTGCGGGTCTTGAGAAGCAGGCGGGGCATGTCAGGAGGGATGCCGAGGCCATCCAGGTCGGCGGCGGTCAGGTCGGACGGCGCGTCGGTCTCGACCACCAGCGCGGGACCCACCAGCGTATCTAGCGCCAGCACGTCGATGGCCAGGCCGTCGGCGATGAAGTGACGCGGCGCATCCAGATGGGTACCCGTGTGGGCGGACAGGTTCAACCGGGTGAGGTTGTACGCATCGCCACGGGCCATATCGGCCTCAAGAGTCATCTCGACGGCGGGATCGCCGGGATAAACGGGCAGTTGAGGCGAGATGGGCAGGGTAATGTCAATCAAGGTCATATCACGTCCCGCGTGGCATCGAAGTCTTCATCATTATAGCCGCGTTCCCCTCCTCTGACAAAGGGGACGCAGCGGAGTCTGCCACCGTGAGGGCGTCAACGGGGTAAGCTGTCGCGTCGACATTCGGATTGTATACCAGGTTGCGGCCTGCCTACCGCCGCGCTATAATCCACCCACCGATGGCCCACGGGAGGAGATCAAGCCATGATTCATGTCCCCGCTGACACGCTGCGCTCGCTGGTGACCAACATCTATATCGCCCTCGGCACGCCTGATGACATCGCCCGCCTGGTCGCCGACACCCTGGTGGAGGCGAACCTGGCCGGCCACGACTCCCACGGCGTCATGCGCACCCTCCAATACATCGAGATGATCGAGAAGGGCGTCATCCAGCCCGCCGCGCGGCCGAGCATCCTCGACCGGCGGGGCGCGCGCGCCATCGTCGACGGCGGCTGGGGCTGGGGGCCACCCGCCGCGTTTCTGGCCGCCCAGACGGCCGCCGAGTTGGCTCGCGCCAAGGGAGTCGGCGCTGTCACCGCCCGCCGCACCAACCATGTCGGGCGCATCGGCGCCTATGCCCAGGCCATCGCCCGCGCCGGTCAGATCGGCTTCATCCTCGCCAACGTCGGCGCGGCGGTGACGCCCTTCGGGGGACGGCAGCGGCTGATGGGCACCAATCCCATCGCCTGGGCAGTGCCGCGCGCGGCGGGCCATGAGCCGCTCGTCCTCGATTTCGCCACCTCGGTGCTGGCGGAGGGCAAGGTGCGGGTTGCCAAGGACAAGGGCGCGCCCGTGCCGCCCGGCGTCATCCTCGACAGCCACGGCCAGCCGACCCAGAACCCCAACGACTTCTACGACGGCGGGATGCTGCTGCCCTTCGGCGGCTACAAGGGCTATGGCGTCAGCGTCATGGTCGAATTACTCGGCGGCGCGCTCTCCGGCTCCGGCGTCAGCCCCAGCCCCAAGTATGGCGGCGGCAATGGCACGCTGGTCCTGGCGCTGAATATCGCCGACTTCGTTGACCCCGCTGAGTTCGAGACCGACGTAGAGGACTACGTGGCCCGCCTCAAGGCCGCGCCGACCGTGGACGATGTCGCCGAGGTGTTGCTGCCCGGCGAGCCGGAGCAGATCGCCCGCCGCCAGCGCGAGGTTGAGGGCATCCCCCTGCCCGAGGTCACGTGGGAGGACCTTCAGGCGCAGGCGAGACGACTCGGCGTGGGGTGACGACCCACCGCCGACGACCGACAACGGGCCACCGACCACCGACCACCGCAGGCCGACGTTGACCTGGGCTTCTTCAGTGCAAAGGCGTGAAGACGCGAAGCGGCCTTATCTACTTCTCCCCTTCGTGCCTTCGCGGCTTCGTAGCTTTGCGCCCTCCGTCACACCGCTGCATCGCCCGCTGGGAGTGTCGTCGGTGGTCCGTGGTCGGTGGTCGAACATGAGAACAATGCCCATGAGTGCTATGTACGACATTGCCATCGTCGGCGCGGGGATTCTGGGGTTGGCGACGGCGCTGGCCGTCAGCGAGCGGCGGCCGGACGCGCGCCTGGTCATCCTGGAGAAGGAGGCCGACGTCGCCCGCCACCAGACCGGCCACAACAGCGGCGTCATCCACGCCGGCATCTACTACAAGCCCGGCTCCCTGAAAGCGCGGCTGTGTGTCGAAGGCGCGCGGCGCATGCTGGCCTTCTGCGAGGCAAACGGCGTGCCCTACGCCCGCGTCGGCAAGGTGATCGTCGCCACGACCGCCGACGAACTACCGCGCCTTGACACTCTCTTCGAGCGCGCAACGGCCAACGGCGTGCCCGGCGTCACCATGATCGGCCCTGACCGGCTGCGCGACATCGAGCCGCACGCCGCCGGGTTACGCGCCCTCCATTCCCCCAACACGGCCATCGTGGACTACCGCCGGGTAGCGCAGGCCATGCGCCGCACCCTGACCCAGCGCGGTGTCGAGGTCCGCACCCAGGCCGAGGTCAGGGCCATTGGCGACGACGGGCACGGGTTGCGCGTCGAGACGACCCAGGGCGCGGTGGCAGCGCAGCGGCTCATCAACTGCGCCGGCCTGCATGCCGATCGTGTGGCGCACATGCTCGGCGCAGCCAGTGACGTGCGCGTCGTGCCCTTTCGCGGCGAATACTACTTTCTCAAGCCGGAGCGCGCCGCCCTGGTACGCGGCCTCATCTACCCTGTCGTCGACCCCGCCCTGCCCTTTCTCGGCGTCCACTTCACCCGCACCATCGATGGCCGCGTCGAGGCTGGCCCCAACGCGGTGCTGGCCTTCGCCCGCGAGGGCTACACCATGACCCG
>JAHCIE010000198.1 GCA_026129385.1 Anaerolineae bacterium | reverse complement strand
TCGCCGCTGCGCTTCGGCGAGGACGCCCAACTCCAGGCCCTGCTCCCGCGCCTCGTCGCCGGTGGTCTTGTGCCTCGCCTCCCCGCGACCGCAGGCGCTGCATTGCCTGACTGGGCGCGGGCGGCTCTGACGCGCCCGAGTCCGGAGGCCGAGGTCGAGGCCTACCGCACCCAGCTGACAGCCCTGGAAGCGTTGCTGGCCGCGAAGGTCGGCGGGTGGGTGGGCTGGCAGGACATCGCGCGCCGTTGGGCGGCGCTGACCGTCACTCGCTACAGCCCCGACCTCACCCTCACGGGCGAGGATTGGCAGCGCTATCGCGCTCTGCAGACGCCGCTGGACAGTGCTTTCCTGCCCTGGCTACGGGACAACTACAGCCGCCTGGGAGCACTTGCCTTGCCCACGCCCCACCACGTGTACCACGTTCCAGGCTGGCTGGCCCACCGGCGCGAGGCTCAGCCGAACCGCCGCGTGGCCCTGCTCATCGTCGACGGCCTGTCCCTGGCCGACTGGAGCCTCACTCGAGATGTCTGGGCAACCCGCCATCCAGCCTGGACCCTCAACGAGAGCCTGCTGCTGGCCCAGATTCCCAGCGTCACCGCCATCTCCCGCCAGGCCCTGGTATTGGGGCAGCGGCCCGCCCAGTTTGCAGGCGACGGCCTGGCCTCCAGCCGCGAGCCTCAGGGCTGGCGGGCCTTCTGGACCGCGCGCGGGGTACCCGAGGTCGCCGTGGCGTATGCCCGGCTATCGAGCGCCCTGAATGCCCCGTACCCGGCGGACATCGGCAATCACCGTATCCAGGCGCTGTGCCTGGTGACGACCGTGATCGACGATCTTGTGCATGGCGCGACCCTGGGGACAGCGGAGGTCTTCGGCAGCCTGCGCGTCTGGCTCCATCAGAGTGGCTCGCAGCAAGGCTCCCCGTGGCTGGAAGGCCTGGTCCAGCAACTCCTCGACCGCGGCTACACCGTCACCCTCATCTCGGACCACGGCCACGTCGAGGCCGTCGGGGCGGGCCTGGCGACGGCGCGCGGCCTGAGTGTGTCACGCGGCCAGCGCGCGCTGCTCTTCGACGATCTAGCCCTGGCGTCTTTGGCGCCTGACACCGATCCGCCTACAATCTTGTGGCACGACGACGGCCTGTTGCCGGCCAATCTCTACATCGTGATGCCGCGCGGGCGGGCGGCCTTCACCAGCAAGGGTAGCCGGGTCGTGAGCCACGGCGGCGCCTCCATCGAGGAGATGGTGGTCCCGCTCGTGACCATCGAGGGGCGTTAGCGATGGACAAGGGGATCGGCTTCTATCGCAACATCTACCTGGAGTGGCTGGAGGCCACGGCGGCGCTATGCCTGGAGAGCGACGACATTGCCGCGATTCGCGCGGCTCTTGACCCGCTCCTGGCCCCGACAGTCCAGAGCGGCCGCAACCGGGGTCGCACCCTCGAAATCCTCGTCAACATCTGGGTCCGCACCGGCGAAGACCACCCTGACCTGCGACAGGAAGCCCTCGACCTGTACCGCACTCTCCCGGGCGAGGAGCGCGTCTGGCTGCACTACGGGCTGACGCTACTGCGCTATCCCTTCTTTCGCACGACCGTCGCCACCATCGGTCAACTCAGCCAGCACAGCGAGAGCATCACCTCCCGGGACGTCAAGGCGCGCCTTTTCGCCAGCGTCGGCCAGGTCGGGAGTCTCGATAAGGCCGTCGAACGCATCATCTTCTCGCTCCACGACTGGGGCTTCCTCGCCGACACCGACCGCAAGACCCACTACGCGCCCCGCCGACAGCAGTTCACGACGCGGAGCCTGGCCCTGGAGTCGTGGCTGCTGGCCGTCGCGCTGACCGCCCACCCCGCCGAAGAGATGCCCTTCAGCGACCTCGTGCGGCTTCCCGAGCTCGTCCCCTTCCGTCTCCACCTCACCAGCGACGACCTGCGCCACTCGCCACGCTTCGAGGTCCACCGCCAGGGTCTCGGCTGGGACATGATCAACCTGCACGCCCCCCACCGCCAACCCGCGCCCGCCTCGGTCTAGCTGCACCGGGAGACCTGCCCCTGACGGATGCCATCCGTGTCCGCCGCCAGCGCTGGGAGTCGCTAGGGGTCACGCGCCAGGCGGCGGACTGACTCATCCTGGTTGCACATTTTGGAAAGCTATGCTATGATAGCGCACACACGTTCCGCACGGATGGTCGGAATGTTTGTGCGCTTGTCGCCATACCTACAGTGACCAGATTCCAGGAGAGCACCGAGATGAGCGAGACGTCAATACCTATGACACTGCCACTCGACACAGAGGGTTTTCTGCGGCGAGAATGCCCCCACTGCGAGCGTCAGTTCAAGTGGCAACCGGCAGAAGATGCCGACGATGGGGCAGAGAGCATCCAATCCCAGCAGGTAGTTGCCTACTACTGTCCCTACTGCTATCAACCCGCGCCCTTAAATGCCTGGTGGACCAAGGAGCAACTCGAACACGCCCAACAACTGATGATGTCAGAAGTCCTAGCGCCTCAGCTTCGCCGCTTCGGTCGTCAGGGTCGACAGACATCGCACTCGAACAGCTTCGTGAAGATCGATGTCTCTGTGCCAGACTTCCCTATTCCTGAACCGCTTGTCGAGCCGAGTGACATGATTCGGGTTGACTTCCCTTGTCACCCGGAAGAGCCACTTAAGGTGATTGAGGACTGGACTGCTGAAGTTGGGTGCTTGGTTTGCGGCATTCGCTACCCGTTGGACCTTGTCCGGGAACTGCCACATTCGAGTGAGGAGGAGGCTGAGTGACGGCGCAAGTAGGTCCAGCCTCTCTGCCTCAACTTGAGGACCGAGTGCTGTTCGAGTTAGTGGCACTGACGGGGGATCGGCCCATGGGCGTTGGCGAGGGAGTCAGCGAGGCAGACCTTGCTGTGCCCCTTGCGAAGGAATTAGACATCTCCCCCGACTTCCCATCCAGCAGCGACTTCCACCATTCAGAAGCGCGGATGACGATCCTGGCCGCGGTAGAGGCCCTTGAGGACGAAGGAGTAATCGAGGCGCACAAGGTATTCGGGCCTTGGACGATTCGCCCCACCCGAAATGGTCGTCGTAAAGTTGCCCAATGGCGCGACGAATGGGAGCGTCGGCAACAGGCTCTGGATCAGAAGGTTCAGCGCCGGATTCTCGAGAAACTCGAGAAACAACGCAGGTCCAATCCCAGTCGATACACCCTCATCAGTCACCTTGATTGGGACGAACTGAGTGCGGAACTGGACGTCGAGCGTGATGTATGCCTGGCAAATGCGCATCGTCTATTGGATCAGCGGCGAATTGCGGAGCCAGACACTGATCAACTTGGTATCGCTGTCGGTCAGGTCTACATTACAGAGGCAGGCATCCAGGCGTTGAATGTAGGCCGCGCAGCAGAGCGACCCCTACGCGAGGCTCAAGAAGCCTGGGTGGAAGTCGCGCGCTTACGGCGACGGCTTCAGATTGCCGAGCGCACCTTACCTTCATTGATCCAAGACAAGGAATTGCGCCGACGCTGTGAGGACTTGCTCGTTGCGGAAGGCCACTACGATCGCGTGATACGTGAGGCTTGTGTCATCTTAGAGAACCGGGTGCGCCAGGCCGTTGGAGCTAGCAGCAACATGGTTGGAACAGCATTAATGGAGACGGCTTTCAGCCCAAAACATGGCCCCGTCCGGCTCAGCGACGTTGAGCAGGAACAATTGGGAGCTATGCAATTCTATCGAGGCGTCATGGCCTTCTTCCGCAACGCTGCCGGTCATAAGGTCATCGAAACCTATAGCCAGGAAGATGCTCTTCGCTTTGTAGCATGGATCGACCTGCTGCTTACGATGGTGAGGGACGCAGACAACAAACATACGCTGGGTACGGTATCCACAGGCCACGTGGATGTCTGATACTGCGGAGGCAGGGCCGCGGCTAGCCTGACTCAGATCGAGCCGAGAGAGGTAGCGTGTCTACAGGCGACTGATCACATCGCTCGCTTGCTGTAGGGCAGAAGCGGTCATCATCGTGAGATCGCCGATCTCATCGCGATAGTCGCACTGATTGCGCCACTGGCGCAGACGCTTCAGACGCCGAGCTTCTCCCGCACGCCCATGCTGCCGTAAATGCTCGGCGAGCCGACCATGGTCCTCGGCTGTCCCAGTGAGCACGAAGCCGCTGTGGATTTGGGCGTGATTACGCGCGAAGCAGAAGGCCGCGTAGTAGGCGCGGCTGACAGCACAGCGCCGAGCCGCTTCCTCCCCGAAATTCGCGTTAGACTGTGTTTGGACAAACTGCGCCAGGGCTAGGTACTCACGCCAGTCAAAGGGCATCTCTCGTTACCGTGGCGCGTCGAAATCTGTCGTGATGAGAAGCCACCCCGATAGGGTCGCCAGCTCGGCATCGAACAATCGGCTCACGTCCTCGATTTGGTCGAGGATGTCCGGGTCGTATGGCTCCTGACGAACATACAGAGTCAGATGGGTATCGTCCACCTCAGGGTCTTGGTAAAGGTCGAGGCACAACTGCGCTCGACCCCTGAAGCGATCACTGGCCGCCTTTCCAACGACAGCGAGTAGATCGATCATATCGGGATGTTCAAGAAGGTAACGTCGGATGCTGGCGGGTGATGAAAGTCGGACACCTTGCTCTAACAGCGTATGGAGCACGCCTTCGACACGTGTGGTTAGGCCCACCTCTTCAGACGCAAGGAGTAACTCATCGACGAGGCGCTGCACGGAGCCCGTCTTCGCGAGTGCACGGCGAGACCTCGGCTCGTCCCAGGGCGACTGACCCGACTGCAACAAGCGCGGGTCTAGGAACGTTCCATTCGTGCCAGAGCGTGTAACGAGGATTGTCTGAGTCATGGCTGAGCCTCGCCAAACATCTCCCTTAGTCGATCAGTAATGCAACCTTCGAATACGTCCTCGACCCGCTGATGGGCATTCCACACCCACTCGAGGGCTTGATGGATTCCGACAGATTCAGCCTCGGTTGTGAAGTAGTCAATGTCAAGCAGAAAAGCAGTCGCCTCAGGTGTTTCAGCGATGGCGTTCGCCAACTCAATCTTACAGCCAGCGCGTCGATCATCAAACGCGAACAGGCCAGCCAAGCGGAATGCTGCCATCGCCTTCGGCAGTCTCTCTCCCGTGTAAGGCCGGAACTCGAAGTAGTCATCCAGAGTGACGTTGGCCGACGCGATTTCGATGCGATTGATGTAGCGTAATCCGATGCGCTCGATGCTGTCAACTGGTACAACGCTCATCAACGCCTCGAATGCCAGTGCGATAGTCGGTTGGTAGGCCTCCCAGGATACGTATGGTTTCAGCCGATTTGTCGCGAGAAGTTGAGGTCCAACCTGAATGAACTCGTTTCCATCTGCTGAGAGAAACATGAATCGTTCGGTCTGTCTCACCTTCGGCTCAATGCCTACTTCCGTCTGAACAACCTCTAGTTCATGGATGTCACGCCTCTCCTCGCGCGGGAAGACGTGTTTCATCCTCTCGTAGAGGCGAGCAGCAATGGATGTGTCCCAAGGAGTGGAAGGCGCGAAACGAAATTCGCACACGGCCTCGACGACCGGCGGATTCACGTACTTGTGGCCCATCGCACTTGCCCTCGTCTCAGTGTGGTCACAAACATGCCGACACCTTGATTATAACCCGTAGCTCGGCGCGCGCCTAGCCAGCATCAAACTCCTTCATCTTGTCTAGCGCCCTTCGTACCTCCTCGAACGCTGCGACCGTCTCCGCTTCGGGCGGGTACAGACCAGGGTCGTCGTCGGGGTTGTGGGGGTCGTAGTAGGCGGTGTACAGGGCATGGCGCAGGCGCCGGTCCTCCCGCAGGAGTGCGCCCAGGTCACCAAGCTGCTCGTAGCAGCGGTACAGCTCGCGCACCACGTCCTCCAGCAGCGGCTCCTGTTGCAGCAACCCCCTCAGGAGCGGCACGGCTAGCTGAGCGTCGCCGTCTTCGCGGTAGAGCCGCGCCAGTCGCTTCACCGCCGCCATGTACTCCAGGTGGTAGGTCTCGCGCAGCGTGAGACCGTTGTCCCCACGCTGATCGACCCAGGGATACGTGGGGACGCCCGGCGCCGAGAGAAGGTCGGCACGGTACAGGGCCACCGCTTTCTCCAGCGCCGCCTTCGCTTCCACCCAATCGCCCTTGTTGGCCTGGGCAATTAGGGTCAGAAAAGAATGCACGTCCGAGACGACGAGACTCCTGTCGAGACGGGCCAGGCCTTGGCGGTCGATACGCACCGCCTTAGCTCCCTCGCCTCCGGCCTTGCCGGCTAGCAGCAGCCGGGCGCGATGTG
>JAHCIE010000197.1 GCA_026129385.1 Anaerolineae bacterium | reverse complement strand
CCTCGACTCGGGGGACATAGCGCCGGACGCCTCGTTCGCCTTCACCTTCGACCAGCCGGGCGAGTTCTCCTATTACTGTGTGCCCCACGACTACATGAGGGGCAAAGTCATCGTCCGCTAACGACAGCTTTTCACCGCCCAGGTTCGCAGCTGGCCTGGGCGGCAGAGCAGGTTACCCGCGTCGAACCAACCCACATAAGGAGGACACGGATGCGAAAAGTGCAATGGTACGCCTTGCCCGTCGCCGCCCTGCTGCTGCTGCTAGCGATGTTTCCGTTGGTCGCCGGGGCCGAGCCGCCGCAGGACGCCGCCAACGGCCAGAAGGTCTGGGATACCAAACTGTGCAAGAACTGTCACGGCCCGCAGGGTGAAGGCAAATACGGCCTGCCACTGGCAGGCACGCAGAAGACCGCCGCAGACTTCATCACCCAGGTGCGCACGCCACGCCAGAACATGCCCGCCTTCGACGCCAGCCGGATTTCCGACCAGGAGATCACCGACATCCACGACTACATGGCGACCCTGACGGCTCCAGCGTCGTTTACGCCCGTGCGCTATACCCCGGCCGCGGATGACCCGCCCGGCAAGGTACTCTTCAATCAGAAGCGCTGCGTCGCCTGTCACGGTGATTTCAGTCAGACGGCGGCGGGTATCGTCAAGTCAGGGCGCACAACCCTGACCCAGGCCGACGTAGAGAAGCAACTCCACACCCCGCGCCAGTTCATGCCGCGTTTCAGTGATACGCAGGTCACGGCGGCCGACGCGGCGGCCATCACCGCCTACCTCGCGCCCATCGTAGCCCAGGCGGCCGGCGCGCCCGCGCAGCCCGCCCCCACGCAGCTACCCACCACGGGCGGCGTCCTGCCAATGCTGTTCATGTCCCTCGCCGCGCTAGCGGGCTTCGTGTCCGTCGCGGCCGGCTTGCTCCTGCGTCGTCTCCGACGCTAGACCGACGGAAGCCGCTGCCCGTGCAACAGCCCATCCCACGTCTCCGCCTCGCGGGTGATCCACCAGCGCTCGCCGCGCACGACGACCTCGGCGGGGCGTGGACGGCTGTTGTAGTTGGACGCCAGGGCGTAGCCATACGCCCCACTGTCCATAATGGCTATCACATCGCCGCTCGCCAGCGCGGGCAAGGCGCGCCCCCGCCCCACCACGTCCGACGACTCGCAGTTGGGGCCGACGACATCGACCGTCATGGCGGTTGGGGCCGCGCGCACGGGTAGAATGGCGTGATAGGCCTCATAGAGGGACGGGCGTATCAGGGCGTTCATGCCCGTGTCCAGCACGACGCGCGTCGTGTCCGCGCCGCGCTTGAGATGCAGCACCTGACCCAGTAGCACACCGGCCGGCGCGACGAGCGACCGCCCTGGCTCCAGAAGCAGCCGCAGGCCCAGGTCACGGACACGCGGCAGCAGCGCGTCGGCCAGGGCGGTCGGCGTCAGAGGACTGTGAGAGGCGTCGGGGTCGGCCCCCTGCCAGCGCCCGTAGTCGATACCCAGGCCGCCCCCTACATCGAGTAGACGCAACGGGTAGCCCTGGCGGAGCAGCCGCCGCGCCAGGTCAGCCAGCAGATCGACAGTCTCCACGAAGGGACCAAGTTGGGTAATCTGGGAGCCGATATGACAGTGGATGCCCACGGCCGCCAGGGACGGGAAGCTCGCAAGCTGGGCATAGGCGTCTTCGGCCTCCGCGATGGCGACGCCGAACTGGCTCGACGTGACACCCGTAGCGATGTGGCGGTGGGTATGCGGATCGACGCCAGGGTTGACGCGAATGGACACCGGCGCGCGCCGCCCCAGACGCTCGGCGATGGCGGCGATACGCTCCAACTCCTCAACAGCATCGGCGTTGATGGATAGGACGTCGCCCTCGAGGGCCAGGGCAATCTCGGCGTCCGACTTGCCATTCCCATTGAAGACGGTCCGATGGCCCGGCACGCCCGCCGCCTGGGCCACCCGCAGTTCGCCACCCGATACCACATCAGCCCCTGCCCCCAGGCGATGCAGCCAGGCGCAGAGAGCCAGGCTACTGTTAGCCTTGTAGGCGTAGCACACCAGGGCATCGGGGAACGCGTCGGCGTAGGGCCGGTAGCGGCGCTCGACCTCATCCAGGCTATATACGTACAGCGGCTCGCCGACCTCCATCGCCAGGTGAGCCAGCGGCACGCCTTCGCAATACAGGTCCCCATCGCGATAGGCGAACGCGCTCACGAAAGCTCCCCCGCCGACCGTGACGACTCCCAGCGCACGCTGGCGACAGGCACATCGCCCACGACATGTTCATTCATGCGCACCAGGCGCGGCTCTGAACTGAACTCCACCTCAGTCAGCGAGCAGTTGTCCACCAGATAGTCGCGCCAGCGCGTCGGGTCATTGCTCAGCCAGCGCGCCAGCGCCAGGGCGATGACACCACCGTGCGTCACCACCAGGGCCCGCTCGTTCTTACCACTGTCATCGACGATGGCGCACAGCTCGCCGAGAACGCGGTCGGCGAACTCATGGGGCATCTCGCCGCCCGGCGGCCCCCAGTCCAGCGCGCCGCGCTCGGCCCAGGCCCGCGCCATATCCGGATACTCCTGGGCGATCGTTGCCACTGGCAGGTTCTCGAACATGCCAAAGTTGCGCTCGCGCAGGGCCGGACGCGCCTCGACAGGCACACCGCCCAGCGCGTCGGCGATGGTGGCGGCCGTCCACTGTGCCCGCTGCAAGGGGCTGGTATAGATGCGGTCGATACTACCCGCGTGGGCCAGATGGGCGGCGACGGCCCGCGCCTGCGCCTCGCCCACCGCGTCCAGGGGGCTATCGGTCCAGCCCGCCAGCCGCATCTCGGTATTGGCCTGAGTCTGGCCGTGTCGAACAAAAAGCAATCGCATGATGTCTTTCTCTAGCGCGGTTTCTGCCGCATGTTGGCCATGCGCCCCAGGCCGCGCACATGGGTAACGGGTGAGGCGAAAATGATGCCCGAGTCGGGGCTATCCAGTGAGCCGGTCACCGCCTCTGTGGCGTCGAACAGGCCCTGGATGTCGAAGTCGTCGGGAACCACCACGAAGATCGTGCTATGCGTTTCCAGCGAACTTGCAAACAGGTTGCGCAAGCTCGACATGAGGGGCAGTTCGGCATCCCGCAGGACGCGGCCCAGGCCGGATGATGACAAAAGAGTCATACCGGTAACACCGCAGCGCTGCCACGCATCGATGACGTCGGAGACGGCATCTTCCTGGTCAACGACCATCACAATGAGATGAGGCATAGAGTAGTCGCCTTCCTGGATCTTCCACCAATACCTCGGCCTAATCGCCACTGGCCGCGTGGCTTGGGGGTGGGGCGGGCCGGCCACGGTTCAAGGCCCAACGCAAGGCAGGCGGCGTGACGAGGGTCGTCAGAAGCACCATGACGACGGTGACCGTGAATAGCTCCTCGTTGATGGCGCCGGCGGCGATGCCGATGCTCGCCACGATTAGCCCAACCTCGCCCCGCGACACCATGCCGATGCCGACCTGGAGAGCCTCGACGTTGGAGAGGCCGACCAGCTTCACCCCCAGACCGGAGCCAACTATCTTGGCGACAATGGCCACGAGGACGATAACCGTGGTAAACCATAGCAGGCTGGCCGTCAGCAGGCGCAGGTTGGCCTCGAGACCAATACTGACGAAGAAGATGGGGACCAGGAAGGCGTAGGCCAGCGCGTGCATGCCGCGCTCGAGGCCATGCCGCAGGTGGGTGCGGCCAAACAGCACCCCGGCGATGAACGCCCCCGTAATCATGGCAACGCCACCGACCGCCTCGGCCGCCCAGGCGTAGAAGAGCATGGCAATGAGCGCGACGCTAACGACTGGCTCGCTGATGGGCAGCCGCTCGATGAGGCGCGCCAGGCGCGGCAACGCCCAGACGCCCAACGCAATCGCGCCCGCCAGATAGAGAGCCATCTTGATGACCACCAGCGCCACGTCCATCGGGCCGCCGCCGCCTGCGCCGACGGCCAGCACGATGGACAGCAAGAGAATCACCAGCACGTCATCGACGACGGCCGCGCCGAGCAGCGTCAGGCCAACGCGGGTACGCAGCGCGTTCAGTTCCATCAACGTCTGGGCCGAGATACTGACCGAGGTCGCCGTCAGAATCAGACCCACAAAGACGGCCGTGGACCACTCGTAGCCAAACCAGCGCGCTGCGAACAGGCCCAGGACGAAGGGGACCACGACGCCCAGCACGCCGCCCAACGTCGCCGCGCGTCCCGACTTGCGCATCTCAGCCACGTCCACTTCAAGCCCGGCAATGAACATCAGCACCAGGACACCCAGCTCCGCCAGGTGCTTAATGCTATCGTCCAGATGCGGGTCAGTGAACATCGGCCAGTGCAGGAAGTTGAGAAGCGACGGTCCCAAAACGACGCCAGCCAGTAACTTCCCCAGTACCGACGGCTGGCCCAGACGCACGCTGATATAGCCGCCGAGTTTCGCCGCCAGCAGAATGACAGCCAGGGCCAGGATAAACTGCACAATGGGCGTCATGACGTGGCTCAGGCCTCGGCAGAGGCGTCGGTCTTCTCGATGACCGCAAAGTGGGATAGCCCGAAGGCCGCCAGCGGGGTTCGTTCGAGGGAGTAGGTCAGGCCACGTATCACTCGCCCCAGGTGCGGCGAGCGGGCGGTGATGTTGTCGTAGCCAGGGTAAATCTGGGTCAGTGTCACGACGCGGGCGGGCAGGCCGTCCAGTAAGCGGCGCAGATCGGCCCCCGTGTAGGCGCGGACGTGGGGGGCAAGGCGGTCACGGGCGACATCGGGCAGATAGTTCACCAGCGGGATGTTACCGAAGTGGTACTGCCCGCGCCAGTAAACGCCGTGGGTCTCGAAGGGGAACAGGCGGTTGGGCACAAAGACGACCAGCCGCCCGTAGGGCCTGAGGACACGCAGAATCTCGGCCACGGCCTGACGGTCGTCGGTGACGTGCTCCAGCACCTCGTGGGAGAGAACAGTGTCAAAGGTGTTGTCAGGATAGGGCAGGCCCTCGGCGGCCGCAACGGCCAGGCCGGGCAGGCTAGTCGCCCCTTCCGCCACGCGCTCGAACTCGATGTCCATTCCGTAGACGTAGGGCGTAAAATCGCGCAGCTTGCGCACGTACATACCCAGGCCACAACCATCGACGAGGACACGCGCCCCGACGAGGTTGGCCCACTCGGCAATCATGCCGAGACGGCGATCCTGACCGGCGCGCCAGACGAAACTTGGGTTGCCGCGCAGGGCGGCCTTGTCGGCTATTTCCAGCATGCCCTTGTTATACCCGTTACCTGGCGGCGACGCAAGTACAGAGGTAATGTAACCCTTGGGCGCGGCATCATATCTAAGACTGTGAGCACCAGCAGGTCATTGGTCAGGGAGAATATCGCATGGAAAACACCATCATCATCGGATCGGGTATGGCAGGGCTGACGGCGGGCATTTATGCGGGGCGCGCGAGCCTGGAACCGCTCCTGCTCACAGGCAATGAATTGGGTGGGCAGATCGCCACCACGACCGAGGTAGAGAATTATCCTGGCTTCCCCGACGGGACGACCGGCCCCGAGCTGTACGAGACACTGCAACGCCAGGCCGAGAAGTTCGGCACGCGCGTCCAGCTCGACGAGGTCATCGAGGTCGAGTTCGGTAGCCCCGTCCACCGCGTCAAGACCCACAGCGGTGAATACGAGACAAAGTCGCTCATCATCGCCACCGGCGCGTCGCCCAAGAAGCTGGGCGTGCCGGGCGAGCAGCAATACATCGGTCGCGGCGTATCCTACTGCGCTACCTGCGACGGCTTCTTCTTCCGCAACAAGAACGTCATGGTCGTGGGCGGCGGTGACAGCGCGCTCCAGGAAGGCCTGTTCCTGACCAAGTTCGCCAACAAGGTCGACATTGTCCACCGTCGCGACAGGCTGCGGGCGGGGCCGGCTTTGCAGGAGCGGGCCAGCCAGAACGACAAGATGGGCTACGTGTGGGATAGCGTCATCAAGAGTATCGAGGGCGGCACAGCCGTCGACCATGTTGTCCTGGAAAATGTCAAGACCGGCGAGTCCGTCGCGCGGCCAGTGGATGGCATCTTCGTCTACATCGGCCACTACCCGAATACCTGGCTATTCAAGGACAAGCTGGCTATGGACGACCAGGGCTACCTGCGTATCGACGCAGAGATGATGACCAGCGTGCCGGGCGTCTTCGCCGCCGGCGAAGTCCACGACCACATCTTCCGCCAGGCCATCACTTCGGCGGGCTACGGCGCGGCGGCGGCCATCGCCACCGAGCGTTACCTGGCGAACCTGGAGCATCGCATGGCCC
>JAHCIE010000196.1 GCA_026129385.1 Anaerolineae bacterium | reverse complement strand
CCTTGGCGGCAACGTTGCCCCCGTCGCCCCCGGCGACAACGTTGCCCCCGTCGCCCAAGAGAAGGGGCCGCGGACGAACGCGGACGAACGCGGACGGGATTATGGGTTGGGGTAGCCCCTGTGGCCGCCCTCGTCCTTGGCGATAACCCCCGCCACCGTGTCCTTGGCGGTGATGTTGCTCCCGTCGCCCCGGTCGGGCGTATCGATGGTTGTTGGCGCAAAGAGGGCCGGCACGGGGGCCGGCCCCTACGAGGGGGCGGCGCGTTCGAGGTTGAGGGCGAGGAGGCGGGCGAGGAGATCGTCGTCGGCGAGGTCGGCGGGCCAGCCGTAGGCGGCGCACACCGCCGCATCGAGGCGCGCGTGGGCGAGGGCCAGCCACGTCGGGCGGGCGTTGTACAGCGCGGTCAACGTGCGCTTCTTTAGCTCGGCGGGGTCGGCGTCGGGCGGGTTGAGCCAGGCGTCGCGGGTGGCGACCAGGTCGCGCGCCGCCGCCGCGATGGCCGCCACCCGCGGGTCGTCGGCCGGCTCCCGCCCCGGCGGCCACGGAAAGGGGAAGGTCTCGAAGGTGCGTGAGGAGGAGTAGCTTGGGTCGTTGCCAACACCCATCCACGAGCATTGAGCCAGAGACCATAGCTCGTGTACCTTCGAGTGGAGAACACCAAAGAAGTAGTCATCGTCGCGTGCAAAGACATGCAGCTTATGGTCGGGAATAGTCGATGTATTGAGCCATACAAAGACACGGTGTTTCGATACTTCAGGCGTCACGATACATCTGGCGAGGTGTTCAAGGGCGCGTCGTAGTCCAGGCCGCGTCTCCCCATACAGCCACCAGCGACGACGCGTTCTCTCTCGGCGATTCTGCTCTCGAACTGGCTTGATATGCTCCTTCACGTACTCAAAGGGCAGCTCGTAGAGGGACGCCTCTTCCTCAGTCATTTCCGCAAAATCGATGATCCACGTGTCGCGAGGCCTACCTGCGACATCTTGGCCGCCCATGCGTCGCTTTACTACATCGGTATTCGGGCATCCATTCGGATTCAGAGGTGCGTCAACCATCTGATGCGCTATGTCGGCATCAATATCGAATGGTCCCGCCTTCATCATGCCGAGGAAGCAAATCCCTGCATTCTCCTCAAGCTGCTTGGCACCAGTCACATCAGTAGTGTCTGTCAGGTCGGCGTTGATTCGAACCGTTGAACGGCCATCCAGCTGCCGCATCTGTTCACGCCCGTCGTCAAAACCAATCATCGCCACTCTAACAGCCGCGCCATCCAAGATCCAAGGTCTGTCACTCCAAGCCATGAAGATGCTGCCGGTTTCATTGATGCGGTGCAACACGTCTCTGTTGGCCCCGCTTCGAATCGAGTTCGTCGCCAGCAGCCCGGCCCGTCTCGCCTCCCCCACCTCAATCATCGCCCGCGCCTTCTCGAACCAGTACGTCACCAGGTCCGCACCGCCCGGTACGCGCCCCTGGTACAGCCGCCGTAGGTCGTCCACGTAGGTGTCGCCCAACTCGGCGCGCATCTTCTTGTCGCCCAGGAAGGGCGGGTTGCCGATGATGACGTCGGCGGGCGGCCAGGTGGGTTCGATGGGGCGGCTGGCCGCGTCGTAGGCCAGCACCGCGTCCATGCACCGGATATTGTCCAGGGGCTTCAAGATGGGGTCGCTGGGGAAGCCGTAGCCGTTGTCGTGGAACCATTGCAGGTAGCCGATCCACACCGTCGCCTGGGCCAGCTGTTGCGCGTACTCGTTCAACTCGATGCCGAGCAGCTGCTGCGGCGAGACACCGGGCGTGAAGGGCGTCAGGCCGATCTCGCCCGCGAAGCGGCTGACCGCCTTCTCCAGGTCCAGCAACTGCTTGAGGGCCACGTATAGGAAGTTACCCGACCCGCAGGCCGGGTCCAGCACCTGCACGGCGCGCAGGCGGTCGGCGAAGCCCAGCAGCAGCGGCCGAATCTCGTTCTCCAGGCGCGTGCGCTGGCCGCGACTGATCGGGTCGCCCTTGCCCATGAGGGCGGCGCGGCGGTCGGCGAGGTCCTGGGCCTTGGCGCGCACGTCGTCCCACTCGCGGCGTAGCGGGGCCATCAGCACCGGCTCGACGATGAGCAGGATGTCAGCGCGGCTGGTGTAGTGCGCGCCGAGTTGGGCGCGCTTGCCAGGGTCCAGGCTGCGCTCGAACAGCGTACCGAAGATGGACGGCTCGATGGCCGACCAGTCCAGGCCGGTGATGCCGGCCAGAAGATCCAGCCCGTTGCGGTCGAGGGGCAGAATCGCGTCGTCGTCGAAGAGACCGCCGTTGAAGTGCTTGATCTCGTCCACGCCAAACCAGCCGCCGTCGGCCATCGCCGCGAACAACTGGCGCAGCTGGGCGGCGAAGGCGTCGGGCCGGGCGCGGGTTTGCCGCACCAGGCGCGCAAAGAGGCCGGCCGGCAGCAGGTCGATGTCCTCGGCGAACAGGCAGAACAGCAGGCGGATGAGAAAGTGGGCGGCGGCGTGTGGCTCCGCGCCCTGGGCGCGCAATAGGTCGGCCAGGCGGGCGAACTGACGCGCCGCCTCCTGGGTCACGGTATCCGGCGTCTGCGGGGCCTTGAAGTCGTCGGGGCTGTAGAACAGGGCGCGCAGGCGAGACAGGCCGTCGGCGGTCAGGAGATCGTCCAGGGTGATGGGAATCTCCTGCTTGACGGTGTTGGTGAAGTTGGTGTGAATGATGAGGGTGTCCATGTCGGACACGACGAGGAGGGGCGGGTTTTCCAGCGACTCGCGATATTGGAGGAGTTGCTGATAGGCCGCCTTCAGGTCGGCGTGCTTGCCCTTGTATTCCAGGGCGAAGAAGCCCTTCTTCCAGACGTCGGCCCAGCCCTGGCCGCCCTGCTGCTTGCTCGCCCCCGCCTCGAAGGCGAAGCGCGCGCCGGTCGGGTCGTCCTCGATAGGGGTCGGGTGGCCGACCAGGCGGCACAGGTCAATGAAGTGCTCCTGATAGCCGGAGCGTTCCTTGACGGTGGCCTTACGCCACTTGGCGACAAAATCCTGCGGGCTGAGGGTGTCGGGCATCGGGGGTTCAACCGTAGGGGCAGGGTCTCCCTGCCCGCTGAGGCAGCTCGAAGAGCTTCGCTCGTCCAGCGCCGAGATTCAACTCGGCGCGTTCGACCCGCACGGGCCGATGGGGTGCGCAGAGGATAGCACGCCCGCGACCGGGCGTCAAGGCGGACTCAGCCGGTCAGACGGCCAGGCGCAGCAGGCTGTCGCGCAGCTGGCGGGCGGCGCGGTCCCAGGAGAAGCTGGCCGCCCGCGCGGGGCCGGCGGCGCGCAGCCGTGCCCGCAGCGCCTCGTCGTCGAGGAGGCGGCGCAGGGCGGCGGCCAGGGCGTCCACGTCGGTGGGCGGGACGAGCAGGGCAGCGTCGCCGACGACCTCCGGCAACGAGGATGTGTCGGCCACGACGGTCGGCGTGCCGCAGGCCAGGGCCTCCAGGGGCGGCAGGCCGAAGCCCTCGTAGAGCGAGGGGAAGGCGAAGGCGTCGGCCAGCGTGTAGAGGGCGGGCAGGTCGGCGTCGGGCACGTAGCCCAGGAAGCGCACCCTGTCGCGCAGGCCGAGGCGCTCGACGTGGGCGAAGATGGGGTCGTCGAGCCAGCCGCGCCCGCCGACCAGGATGAGGCGGTGGGGGTAGCCGTCGGCGCGCAGGCGGGCGAAGGCGTCCATCAGCCGCGCCAGGTTCTTGCGTGGCTCCAGCGTGCCCAGGCCCAGGATGAAGGGGGCGTCCAGGCCGTGGCGGGCGCGGACCTCGGCCAGGGCGGCGGCGTCCTCGACGCGGCGAAAGTGGGGCGACGCCGCCGACAGGAGGACGCTGATCTTGTCCGGCGCGACCCCCAGCAGGTCGATGAGGTCTTGCCGCGTGTGGGCCGAGTCGGCGAAGACGTGGTCGGCGCGGGCGACGGCGCGGGGCACGGCGGCGCTCAGGTAGGCGCGCAGCCGGGGGTCGGCGGCCTCCGGCGTGCGCAGGAAGGACAGGTCGTGGATGGTGACGGCGGCGCGACCGCCGCGCAGGGGGGGCAGGGTGAAGTCGGGGCTGTAGTAGACATCGGCCGCCCCGGCCAGCCACTCGCCCGCCAGCGGGACACCGGCCCGCCACAGGCGCAGGAAGGTGCGGTTGGCGATGGGGATGCGGCGCAGGTGGAAGTTGGCGGGGAAACCGTCAACGCTGCCGGCGACGCGGATGTCGCCGCGCACCAGCAGCGTATAAGGGGTCGTGGTATCGAGGCGGCCGAGGGCCTGGACCAGTTCGCGCGTGTAGCGGCCGATGCCCGCGCCCTGCTGCGCGCCCGCCGTGTAGTCGATGGTGACGCGACTCAATGCTTGTGCGCGTGGCGGAACGTCCACAGCCGGTTGATGAAGAAGTTCCAGAACAGCACCACGACGATGGCGCACGCCTTGGCGACATTGAAGCCGAGGGGGCCAAGCCACGGCTCGAACACGTACACGTCCAGGGTGATGAACACGATCTGGTTGATGAACAGCCCGACGAGGTTGACCAGCACAAACTGGCCTAACTGGGGCAGCAGTGGCTGCTGGCGCGCGCCGGGGAAGGTCCACAGCCGGTTCCAGGTGAAGTTGCTCAGCACCGCCGCCGTGAACGACACGGTGTTGGCGGCCACCTTGGGCCAGTCGAAGCCCAGCACCAGGATATTCAGCACCGCAAAGTCGATGAGCGCGCCCAGCGTCCCGACCAGAGCGAACTTGGTGAACTGCTTGAGGGTGCGGCGGTTCTTGTAGATGCGGTAGCGCACCCGATCAATGGGACCGGCCGCCGTTTCAGGGACCGGCATCGGCTGCGTCAACCAGGCAGAGAAGGATCGCAACATAGGCTCCCATGGAATGGACGTACAGATTATCGAACACGTTGTGGGCCGCCGTGGCGACCAGCGCCCCCAGCACGCCGAGGGCCAGCGCGCGCCGCGCCCAGTCGGTGCGACGCGCCGCGACCCGCGCCTGATGGACGAGGGCCGCCAGGGCCAGGGCCAGGTAGGCCAGCAAGCCGATGAACCCGGCCTCCGCGCCGATGTTCAGGTAATAGTTGTGGGCGTGACCCAGCGGGTCCGTCCAGCGTGGAACCCGATAGTCGGGATAGGCCGCCGCGTAGTTGCCCGCGCCGACGCCCGTCCAGAAATGGTCGGCCCACATGCCCGCCGCCGCGTACCAGTGGGCGACGCGCTCCACGACGGCGAAGTTATCGTCGGTGACCTGGATGTTGGTCACGTCGAAGCCGCCCAGGTACTCGCCCACCGAGCCGAAACGTCCCGCGACCCCCGCCGGCGTCAGATCGGTTGCGCCCGCCAGAGCCAGTAGTAGCCCGACCAGGGCGATGACCCACAGCGCGCCCACCGCGCGCCGTCGTGTGGCGTCGGCCGCATCCGGCGCGGGCCGCGCCAGCGTCAGCGTCAGCCAGCCCAGCACGACCACCGCCCCGCCGACGACCGCGCCGATCCACGCCCCGCGTGACCAGCTTAGCGCCAGGCCCAGGCCGAGAATGGCCCCCGACACCAGCAGCAGTGGCGTCAACAGGGCGCTGACCCGGCCCGCGCCGCGCCAGCCAAGTAGCGCCAACCCCACCAGCCCGCTCAGGACGGGCATCAGCGTCAGGTTCATGAAGCCGCCGAAGGGGTTCGGCTGGCCGAACTGGCCGAAGGCTCGCCACAGCCGCCCGCCCAGGATGGCGTAGCTCGGCGGCCCCGCGCGCAGCGCCGATTGGGCGATGCCCGCCAGGGCCTCCAGCGTCCCGGCCAGGATGACGGCCACCGTCAGGGCGGCGACGTAGCGGCCGCGCTTCGCCCCCGCCTCGTCGGCGAAGGCCAGGCCCAGCACGTACACCGCCACAACCTCCAGCCACTTCGCCACCTCTTTGAAGGCGGCGGGCATGGACGTCGCGCTCAGCAGCGACAGGAGCAACGCGCCGACGAACACCAGCAGCGGGGCTAGCAGCGGGGCGCGCGGCAGGCGCACATCGCGCCGCGCCATCCCCCGCAAGAGCCAGGCCCCCGCCACGGCAGCGATGAGCAGCTCGACCCCGCCGACCTCCACCCCGCCCACGTTCAGCGCGCGTAGCTCGCCGAAGGGCACGGCAAAGGGTAGTAGCAGGAACACCCACTCCGGCCGCAGCAGCGTCGCCAGCCCGGCGACGCTCGCCGCCAACAGCAAGGCAACACTGGCAACTGGCAGCGTCGCGGCGGCCCAGCCCAGCGCCACGGCGACTGCGACACCGGCGACCAGCCCGGTCAGCCGGCCGTCGTCGCGGGCGCGCGCCAGGGGGCCGCCGACCACCACGTCAACCGACCTGGGCCAGTTGCTGTCGGAAATAGTCTATCGTGCGCGACA
>JAHCIE010000195.1 GCA_026129385.1 Anaerolineae bacterium | reverse complement strand
TGGAGACGTTGTAGGCGAAGACGTTGGGTTCCCAGAACTGGCCGCGCTGGGTCCAGCCGCCTCCCGCCACCTCACGTACCTGGCGGAACAAGCGGCCGACTTCCAGGTCGTTCTTGTCCTTGCACGCTACCTGGCACGCCTTGCAGCCGATACACACACTCACATCTACGTGGAAAGCGAGTTGCTTAGACATTGCCCCCACCTCCTGGGAAGACGACGCGCGGCTTCCACTGGGCATCTGGTGTGAGCGACTTGTTGGACTTCTCGACCTGCACCACGCACGCCTGCCACGACTCGACGTCCGGACCAGAGGCGTGATCGCCGCTGAGCGTGTTGGTCGCGCCAGCGATGTCGTTCCCGTCGGCGTCGAACTCGGCCCACGCGCCCTCACCCATGAAGACGACGCCAGGCATGGCGCGCGGCGTGACGGTGACGTGGCGGATGACCGAACCGTGGTCGTTGAAGACCCGCACCACGTCGTCCTGTTGCAGGCCACGTTGCGCCGCATCCATCGGGTTCATCAACAGTTCCTGGGTCCACGCTTCGCGGAGCCAGGAGACGTTGTCCATACACGAGTGGGCGCGGCGCGGGTAGTGGATGTTGCACATCTGGAGCGGATAGTCGCCCTTGGTCTGGGTCTTCCAATCCTTGAACGTTGCCTCGTAGCCGTCGGTGGGCGGGTCGTACTTGGCGATGGGATAGCCCTGGTTCCAGCCCGCGTTGGTCACCAGGTCGGCCAGTTCCTGACAGTGAATCTGGAGCTTGCCGCTCTTGGTGTCCAGCTTGTTCTTGACCGGGTCCGCGCGGAACGCTTTGTTGTGGATGTAGGTCAGCTTGTCGCCGAACTTGCGCTCCACCTGGTAGATGCCGCGCTCCTTCAACTCCATGATACCGATGCGGCCCTGCTGGGGCTTGCCCTGGACCTTCATCGCGGCGATGTCGGCGTCGGTGATGGTGACCAGGGTTTCCGTGCCGGAGCCGTCCGGCTTCATCACTTTCGCGCCCGCAATCTGGTTGAAGACCTGCTGCTCGCGGCCAAACGGCGCGACCTGCTGCACGTCCACCCCCAGCCGCTTCGCCAATTCGACGGCGATCCACTGGTCGTCCTGCGCCTCGAACATGGGGTCCACCACCTGGCTAGCCCAGATCATAATCTCGCGGTTGCCGGCCAGGAGGGTGCCGGGTCGCTCCCACGGTGTCGTGACCGGGAGGACGAGGTCGGAGTATTTGGCGCTGGTATTCAGGACGTAGTGGTTGGAGACCACGAACTCGACTTTGCGATGGGCGGCTACGCCCTTGTTGATGTTGTTGGTCTGGTTGAGCTTGGAGGCGAAGCCGTGGAAGATCATCTGAACGTTAATGTCCTTGATCTTCCCCTTGCCCGCCGTGTACTTGCCCGTCAGGATGGCGTTCCAGTGCTCGCTGCTGCATAGCCTTACGTCGGCCTGCGGGTTCTTGATGGCCGGTAGGCCGCTGCTCCCCGCGCTCACCAGCATTGGGCCGCCGTTGGAGGAGGTATCGTGGCAGCTAACGCCAAACGCCCCGCCCGACACGCCCATGTTGCCGCTCATCGCGCCGAGGGTGATCACGGCCAGGCACATATGCTGAGCCTTCTCGACGCGGGCCGAGTTCCAGCCGAAGACCACGTTGGCCGGCTTCATAGTCACGATTTTAAGCGCCAGCTCGCGCAGCTTCTCAGCGGGGATGCCGCAAATTTGCGACGCCCACTGCGGCGTCTTGGGCTGCCCGTCGTAGGTGCCCAGGATGTAGTCCTTGAAGTTCTCCTTGGGGTCGGCCCCCTCGGGCATATGGTCCTTGTCGAACCCAACTGTGCAGCGATTCAGGAAGTCCCAGTCAATCAGCGGGTTGGTCTTGCTGTCCTCGGTAATGAGGACATAGGCCATGCCCAGCAATGCGGTTGTGTCAGTCGCCGGTCGAATCGGAATCCACTCGTCCGCCAGAACCGCGGCGGTCGGATTATAGAATGGGTCCACCGAGATAAATTTAGCGCCGGCCTTCTTCGCCTGGATGAAGTTGTACATGGCGAGGGGCGAGGTGTTCCAGGCCGGGTTGTTGCCCCACATGACAATCAGTTTGGCGTTTACCAGGTCGAGGCGGTCGTTGATTTCGCTCTGGGTCGTCGCGCCGACGATGGGCTTCTGGCCCATGCGCCACGCGCCGCGTGAGGTGCTGCCATAGTTCTCGACGTAGCCGCCATAGAGGGCGAGGGCGCGCTGAACTTCGCTCCCGCCGGGGCAGTAGATGGCCGCGTTGCCGTACTTCTCCTTGATGCGCTTCGTCTCGCTGGCGAGGATGTCGAGGGCCTCGTCCCAGGAGATGCGCACCCACTCGTCCTTGCCGCGTAGCTCCTTGTTGCCCCCGCCCGGCGCCCAGTTCTTGCGTTTCATTGGGTACTTGAGGCGGTCCGGCGAGAAGATTTGCATCCGCTGGGCGCGGCCTCGGACACAGGCGCGCTGCTGCGGATACTCCACGCTGTCGGGGTGGGTGTCGTCGGTCTTGATGCGCTTGACCACCCCATCCACCACGTAGGCCTTGATGAGGCAGCGCCCACCGCAGTTGTGCCAGCATGGCGCGGTGATCCACTGGCCCGTACTGGCCGCCGTAGGCGCCCGAGCGGCCGCGGCCTGGGCAGCCGGTAACCCCACTTTCAGCCCGCCGCCGGCCAGGGCCGCTGTGCCGCCGACGACCGCGCTCCACTTGAGGAAACTGCGGCGCGACACCGGCTGGCCGAGCGGCCCGTTGAGAGTGTCTTGCACGTTCATAGCTTATGCTCCTGAGTAAAGTAGACCTGACAGGTTTTCAAAACCTGTCAGGTCTTGCTGACTCATTACACCTCGTCCTCGTTGGCGATGTAGCCGCCGCGCGCCTTCACGAGCGAAGCGTCGCGGTGGGCCTGGATGACGACGGCGGGCCTGGTCACGTCCGCTGTGGGCAGCGGGTAGACCTCATCCGCCATGCCGTACTTGGCCTGCAACGCGCTCAACTCACCCACTTCCAACGCGCGCATGGGACACGAACCAACACAAGCAGGCTGTTCGCCCTGGTCGAGCAGGTCGGCGCACATATTGCACTTGGTCACGGTGTGCGTTGTCTCGTTGTAGACCCGCGCGCCGTAGGGGCAGGCCCACTCGCAGTAGCGACAGCCGATACATACGTCCTGGTTCACCATCACGATGCCATCGTCCCGCTTGTAGGTGGCGCCGGTGGGGCAGACCTCCATACACAGCGGTTCCTGGCAGTGCATGCAACTCACCGACAGGTTGTAGGCAAAGACCGTGTTCTCCCAGGTCTTCCCGCGCTGGACCCACTCGCCGCCGCTGACCTCGAAGACGCGGCGGAAGAAGCTGCCCACCGGCAGGTTGTTCTTATCCTTGCAGGCGACCTGGCACGCTTTGCAGCCGATGCAGGCGTCCGAGTTGACGTAAAACCCAAGTTGCTTGCTCATGGCCTACACCCTCCCTGCCAGCTTCGCAATGTTCACCAGGTTCGTATGCTGCGGGTTGCCCTTCGCCAGCGGTGACGGATGCCAGGACGTGAGCGTGTTGGTGCAGCCGCCCTGGTCAATACCCTCCTTGTCGGGGTTGTACCACGCGCCCTGGGGGACCGAGAGGACGCCCGGCAGGATGCGCGGCGTGACCTTGGCGGGCAGGACGATGACGCCTCGGTCGTTGAAGACCCGCACCATGTCCCCATTTTCGATGCCTCGCGCCTGGGCGTCGAGCGTGTTGATCCACACTTCCTGCGGCGCGGCTTCCTTGAGCCAGGCCACGTTGCCGAATGTCGAGTGCGTGCGCTGCTTGTAGTGGTGGCCGATCATCTGCAGCGGGTACTTGTCCTTCAGCGGGTCGGACACCCCTTCCCACGTTGGTGTGTACTCAGGCAGGCCGGTAATCACGTCGCCAGTTGGCAATTCCCAGGTCTGACTGAGCTTGTAAAGGGCCTCTGAGAATATCTCGATCTTACCGGAGGGTGTCGTCAACTTGTTCTTTTCGGGGTCATCGCGGAACGTCTTAAACGCTATGGTAGGCTTGCCTGGGTTCTTGACCTTGTAGAGGCCCATCTGCTTAAAGGTGTCGTAGTCGGGGAACTGCGGGTTCTTCTCGCGAGTCTGCTGAACGATGAGTTTCAGCCAGTCTGCCTGGGTCTTGCCCTCGGTGAACTTATCCTCGACGCCGAGTCGCTTGGCGATCTCGGTACACATCTCGTAGACCGTCTTGCTCTCGAACAGCGGCTGAACCGCCTGGCTGGCGAAGATGGCGTAGCCGAGGTTGCCGGAGCTGCCCTGCGGGATGATGTCATCCTGCTCCAGGTTGGTGGTGTCGGGCAGCAGGATGTCCGCGAAGCGCGCGCTGGCCGTCATGTGGTTCTCAATAACCACGATCATCTCGCACAGCTTGTCGTTCTGGAGCAGCTTGGCAGTGCGGTTGGTGTCTGAGTGCTGGTTGATGAGGGCGTTGCCGGCATAGTTCCAGATGAACTTGATGGGGACGTTCAGCTTATCCACACCGCGCACGCCATCCCGTATCGCCGTCATCTGGGGGCCACGCTCGATGGCGTCGGTCCACAGGAAGAAGGAGATGCTGGCCTTGACCGGGTTCGTAAGCGTCGGGAACGCCGTGACGGCAATGCTGTAGCCGCCTTCGCGCGCGCCGGAGTTGCCGCCCTGGATGCCCACGTTGCCGGTCAGGATGGGCAGCATGGCGATAGCGCGGGCGGATTGCTCGCCGTTGGCCTGGCGCTGCGGCCCCCAGCCCTGACAGATGTAGGCCGGCTTAGTCAGCGCGATTTCCCGCGCCAGCCGGACGATGCGCTCAGCCGGGATGCCCGTAATCTCGGCCGCCCACTGCGGCGTCTTGGGTGTTTTGTCCTTGCCCTGACCCAGGATGTACGACTTGTACGAGTTGCCGGCCGGGATGCCCGCCGGCATGTGCTCTTCGTCAAAGCCGACGCAGTACTTGTCCAGGAACGCCTGGTCCTGCAGCTTCTCAGTGATGATGACATAGGCCAGCGCGCTGATCAGGGCCGCGTCGGTGCCGGGGCGGATGGGGATCCACTCGTCCGCGAAAGCCATCGCGGTGTCGCTCAGGCGCGGGTCAATGACGATCACTTTGGCGTGGCCGCGCGCCTTCGCCTCTTTGACGAAGTAAATCACGCCGCCGCCGCTCATGCGCGTTTCGGCCGGGTTATTGCCGAAAAAGACCACCAGCCGACTGTTTTCGATATCGTCAATAGAGTTGCCCGCGCTGCTCCCGTAGGTATAGGGTAGGGCGGCGGAAATCTGGGCCGTGCTATACGTGCCGTAGTGGTTCAGGTAGCCGCCGTAGCAGTTCATCAGGCGGGCAATGGGGCTGGAGCCGGGCGGCCACGACTTGGCGACGCTGCCGCCAAGGGCGCCCGTCGCGTAGTTGATGTAGATAGCCTCGTTGCCGTACTGCCCCTTGATGCGCTTCAACTCGCTGGCGATGGTGTCAAAGGCTTCCTGCCAGGTGATGCGCTCGAATTTGCCTTCGCCGCGTTGGCCGACCCGCTTCATGGGGTACTTGAGGCGGTCCGGGTTGTAGACGCGCTGGCGGATGGCGCGGCCGCGCACACAGGCGCGAATCTGCGACATGCCGTACTCGTCCGTGCCGGTGTTATCGGTGTCAATGCGGACAATCTCGCCGTTGCGCACAAAGACGCGCAGCGGGCAGCGGCTGCCACAGTTGACATTACACGAGCTCCACACCACCTGCGTCCCGTCGGGACCAACAGGCGCGGCCTGGGCCGTCTGCGCAGCTTCCAGGCCAAATTTGAGACCACCGCCCGCCAGGGCCGCCGTGCCGCCAATCACCGCGCTCCATTTGAGGAAGCTGCGCCGCGACACCGGCTGGCCGAGCCGTTCCGTAAGGGTGTTCTGGTTGTCCATACGCTGTATCTCCGTAAATCTGGCGGGCCAGCCTCCCGAAGGTTACAAACCCTCGGGAGGCTCAGCTTAGCCTGTGGGGCTTGGCTCGCCTAGCGCGGGGCTTCAGCCCCGCGGGGCTGGCGGACTAGAGGCCAATCTTGACGTGAGTGGCGTAGAAAAGGAAGCGGCCGAGTACTTCGCTGACGAAGACCAGCGCGAACGCCGTCCAGGCCAGCCGGCCCAGCAGCGTCTCCGCTCCTGGCCGCAACGCCGTCCGATACAGCCACAGCCCGAACACGCCCGCGCCGAGGAACACCAACGCCAGCCGCAGCGCGAACATCACGCCGTACTGGCTGCTCAACATCTCGACACTCGCTGCGGCTCCGCCCGTCGCCATCATGGCCACGCTCAGCGGCGCCACGACGAACTCCAGCCCCAGCAGGACAATGCCAGCCAGGGCCAGGGTGCGGAGGACG
>JAHCIE010000194.1 GCA_026129385.1 Anaerolineae bacterium | reverse complement strand
TCCCGCTGGCCGCGTCAAGTACGCCGGTTAGTGACGAATGTGGCCAGGTAACGACCCTGATTCCCTGATGGATCGCTAACGCGCCGCGGCCCGCCCTGGCGGCTGACGGCGCGTTTTTGTTGAGCCCTGGTCTTACGGTGTGTAAGAATGTCTGGCAAATCGAGCGCCGGGGCCGTATCCCGGACAAGGCACGCGCGTTTATGTGGGTGGTCAGGTCTTACGAGGCGTAAGACAGCAAGCGACTGAGGAGAACTAGATGCTGAAACGTTTGATTGTGGTGGTTGTGGCCCTGGTCGGTCTGACGCTGGCGGCCTGCCAATCATCGGCCACCCTGCCGCCCGCCCCGGCGGTCCCCTCGCCTCTGCCCCTCGGTGGCTCGCAGGCGGCCGGATCTGCCCCTCAGGCGCCCTCCGCCGCCCAGCCTGCGCCCTCCGGCCCTACGACGACGCCCGACCCCGCTTTTACCCAAGGCTCGGAGCAGGCCCGCGGCCAGGTTCCCGTCGCCCCCAAGTCACCGAACCAGCCGGAGAGCGAGATCAAGCCCACCAGCCAGCCTCCCGTGGTCAATCCGGCAGGCGCGGCGTCCGTGTCGAAGGACAAGCTGGTCATGGTCCAGGGCGGCAAAGTCTGGATCGTCTCGGCTGACGGCAAGGATCGCAAGGCGTTGTTCGGCGACAATGTGCCCCAGTTGTGGTCGCCGCCCAAAGACCCGGGCCGCGCGTGGCTATCGCCGTCGGGTAAGTACGTGATGTTCCTGGCCGGCCCGCAGGTTACTCCATGGCTGTCGGATATCCAGGGCAAGAATCCCCGCGCACTGTTGGGGCAGGGTGTACCGACGGAGGGGGTCATCTCGGACAAGGACCTGGACAAGCTCAGCCGCAAGTTGCTCGACCAGGAAGTAGCCTGGAGTCCCGACGAGAGTCAGGTGGCTTTCCTGGCGGGGCCGGCCGGGCAGCCGGACCTCTTCATGGCGAGATTGGCTGACGGCAAGGCGGCGCCCATCACCAACGACGCCGCCACGCACAGCGAACTCACCTGGTCGCCGAAGGGCGAGATGCTGGCCTTCAAGACGCGGGACGAAAACGCGGGTCGCGAGTCTCTCTACGTCCTGCGCGGCAACCAGCTCATCGAGGTCCCCACCCAGCCGATTGCAAAACTGGCTAATGAGGACGATCTCGGCGGCGTGGTCAATGTGACCTGGCTCGATGACCGCCGCGTGGCTTTTACGCCTGTAGCGACAAATCTGGCCTCGCTAGGAATGTGGGTGTTCGATACGGCCGATAACAGCGTGAAGCAGGTCTATTCGGACGCGCTGACAGCGCCCAAGTACGACCCGCTAACCCGCCGCTGGTTGTTCCTGACCGGCGATGGCAAGGGGGCGCTGCGCATCCTCGACACGGGGACATATACCGTCAAGACCATTGTGCCCGAGGCCGTGGGCGGCCCGATCTGGACACCGGACGGCAAGCGAATTGTCTACTCGAAGGACAATGGTACGACCTACGACATCCACATCGTTAACGATGATGGGAGCAACGACAAGACTCTGGTCACGGATGTCATGCTAATCGGCGAGAATCCGCCGGAGCCAAGCCCCGCCGGCAAGCGCTACTTCTCGCCCGACGGCCAGCGGCTCATCTACACGGCGGTTGGCTCCGATTACGGTAGTACCGGCGACAACCTGGAAAACTGGTGGAGCGTGCCCCTCGATGGCAGCCAGGCGGCGAAGCCAATCACGGGTATGCCTCGAGTATTCTATTTGCGTCAATTGGGCTTCTCGCCCGACGGCCAGTCCCTCGGCTTTGTAGGCCTGCGCTACTCGGATCGAGCCACCCACATCTGGACGATCAGCTCCAATGGCGCCAACCTCAACAAGCTTGATGCTGAGGTCCGCTGGTATCGCTGGCTACCGCCAACGGCCCAGCCCTGAGAATGGGTGGGTTCGCGGACCGCCGCCGCCGCCCTGTTCGACGACCAACCGTGACCACACGTACTGAAGGATCAGGAGGAATTCCATGAGTGAGAGTCCCAAGAGCCAGGTAGTTATTCGTCTCGACCAGCGCCTCTTCTACGCCATCATCGCTCTGGTCGGCATTGCGGCCCTGTTCATCGTTGGCCTATACGTCGGCCGCCTCACTAGTGGCGGCAGTCGCGCCGCCGCACCGGCCGCCGCCGTGGCCGCCGCCCAGCCTGGCGCCGCCCAGCTTCCCCAGCAGGGGGTCCAGGTGGCGCAACCCGTGACGAGCCAGCAGTTGGGTGGCGCGAATCCCTTCCAGCAGCCCGCTGGCAGCCCTGTGCAGAGCAACACCGAGCAGTTTGGCGCAGACCCGCGCGTCAGCGTCCCCGAACTGAAGGCGAACAACTTCACCTGGAACTTCGGCGATGTGAAGCCGGACCAGAAGGTGGAGAAGATTCTCAAGATTGAGAACAGCGGCAAGAGCGAGTTGATTATCGACAACGTGACCGCCTCCTGCGGCTGCACGGCGGCTGTCGTGGCCTCGGACAAGATTCCGGCCGGCGGGTCGACGGAGTTGCGTGTCGGCTACGATCCTCGTGTCAACAAGGACGCCGGCAAGTTCGTCTCGCGCAAGGTTCAGGTCAAGTATCACTTCGCCGATGACCCCAGCGCCACGAAGATTGGCGAGTTCAACGTGGCCGCCAACGTGAGCAACTAAGGACGGAAGCTAGCAGTCAGTAGTCCGATATCTGACTACCGACTGCTGACTGCCGAGAACTTCCTCTGGGAGACCTGGATATGAGTAAGGCTAAGCAGAGCATCACGCCGGCCACGCCCACGCCGCCCGCGGCAGGGTCGAATCGTGCGGTGGTGCTGAATGTCAACAAGAATGTGCTATTCGCCCTGACTCTCGCCCTCGGCGCGGTCATTATGCTCGGTGCGGGCTTCTTAGTGGGCAATGCCCTGTTCCGCCCGCGCAACGTGGAGCCACAGGCTTCGGCGGCGGTTGCCGCCGCGGGCCAGGCGGCGGCGGCCGGGGCCGCAAATGCGTCTGGCTTGCCGTCCGGCATCCAGGTTGTCCCGCGCCAGGTCGACCCCAACGCTTTGCACCCCAACCTGGAGGGTTTTGTCGCGGTGTCCGCAGCCGAGGTTCCCATCGCCGAGGGCGCGCCCCGCATCCAGGTGCGCGGTGTCGATCAGAAGGGCACGCTGGACATGGGTACGATTCAGCCTGGCGAGAAGCGTGAATATACCTTCGACCTAGCCAACATCGGCAAGGGTGACCTGGTGATCAACCAGATGTATACTTCGTGCGGTTGCACCCTGGCGAACTTCGCGGGCCGCAAGGTGACGGACGCTCCCTTTGATCCGCCGGTGATCGTCAAGCCTGGCGAGTCGCTGCCTCTGGTTATTGAGTACGATACCGCTGTCAATCAGGACAAGGGGCGCGTCGACAAGTTCGTGCAGGTCTTCTCGAATGATCCCGTCGCGAAGGATATCAAGGAAGCATTCCGCGAGACGCGCTTTCGGATGACAGGGGTGGTTGGCCAGGAAGACTGAGGCCCGCAAGGCGTAGAGGGGGTTGAAGGAGACGGCTATGCCGAAGTGGATTAGTGTTGAGGTTCGCGATAGCAGTGAGGCGAAGGATACCAAAGGCTCCGGCGCGCCGCCACCCCCGCCGTCGGATGGCAGTTCTTCGTCTGGCAACGCCGGCGCCTGGATTGCCAGTATCATCGTCACCCTGCTCATCCTCCTGGTAGCGGGCGGTGTCTGGTACTTTGGCATCCGGCCCAGCCAGTCACGCCCGGCGACAGTCGGTGCAATCGCACCCGCGGCTCCTGCGCCAGGGGGCGCGTCGGGGGCGGCGTTGCCTAACGCGGCCGCCGCCTTGCCCTCAGCGCCCGGATCGCCAGCACCGCTGGACGACCTGCCGGCTGTGGTCGCGACGGTCAACGGCGAGGCGATTACCCGGGAGCAACTGACGAACCTGATCCGCATTAATCAGGCCCTCTACCCGGTGATGAACGGATCCGACGTCACGCTGGATGCCGCCTCGCTCCAGAACTTGCGCGCTTCGTTGCTCGATCAGATGGTGAGCAACCGTCTGGAGCAGGCAGCGGCACGTAAGGAAGGCATCAGCGTTACGGATGCCGACATCGAGGCGGAATTTGCCACCTTCAAGAACACCTACCGCGTCGATGATGGACGCCTGGAGGCGGCTCTTGCCCGATTCAACTTGACGACCGCAGACTTCAAGACCTGGCTGCGCGATTCGGCGCTGGTCAATCGCTTCTGGGCCCAGAAGGGGCAGCAATCGGCGCAGGCGGGCCAGCCCGTCAATCGTCAGAGCTGGATCAACGACCAACTGGTTACGGCCGACGTGCAGGTTTTGATGCCCGGCGCGGCCAACAATGCGCCATTGAAGATCGGCGAAGCGCCGCCCAACTTCAGCCTCAAGGACCTGGACGGCAAGACGTGGACGCTGAGCGAGCTAAAGGGCAAGCCGGTGGTGGTGAACTTCTGGGCGACATGGTGCGCCCCGTGCAAGTTCGAGATGCCCCATTTCCAGACTGCCTATCAGAAGTACAAGGACCAGGGTCTGGTCATTCTGGCCGTCGACATCAAGACGGACAACGGCGAGCCAGCGGTGCGCAAGTTCGTGCAAGACCTGGGTATTACGTTCCCCACGCCCTTTGATACGACGGGCGACATCGAGGCGGCGTATCGCGTCAAGGCCTACCCCACGACTTACTTCGTGGGCCGGGATGGCAAGCTCAAGGAAGTGAAGCGCGGCGCGATCATCTCCGAGGACCAACTCAAGGCCTCCCTCGACAAGATTCTGGCCCAGTAGGTAGCGCATGGCGTCGCCGCGCCGCCTCTTCTCGGCCCGCGTGGCCGTGGGCATCCTGTTGCTGCTTGCCCTGGGCCTGGCCCTCGCGCCTGGATCGCTCCTCGACAAGATGCGGGCGCTGGGGTTTGGTCTCGATCCCCAACGCCCGCTTCATTCGTTCTTCCTGGCTGGCGAGCCAATGCCGATTGAGGCGCGCAAAGTTGGCATCTACGGCGGGTTTGGGCTGGCGGCTGGCTGGCTGGCCTGGCGGCGGTCACGGGCGACCCGATTGCAGAGCGCGGCCGTCTACGCGGTGGCCCTGGCAGGTATCGCCATTATGGCTGCCGACGGCACGAACGCGTTGTTTTTCGATCTCGGCCTGCCTCACCTGTATGCGCCACGCCTCGATCTGCGCGTGCTCACCGGGCTGGCTGCTGGTCTCGGCATGGCAACCCTGCTGTGGCCGGTGTGGGCGCAAGCGGCGTGGCGCTCTCCCCAGGGGTTGATTGGGCTGCGCGATCTCGCTGCGCCGGCTGGGCTGGGTATCGTCACGATCGTGGGCCTCATCGGCGGCCAGGCATGGCTGATGATCCCGGTATCGTTGGTGGCGACCGGGGGGCTGGTGACCGTCGTGGCGCTGCTGAATGGTGTGCTGCTACTGGTGGCCCTGCGCCGTGAGGCGACTGCCGATGGCTGGCGTGACCTGCTGGATGTGGCGACGTTGGCGCTGGTCATGGCTGTGCTGGAATTGCTGGCGCTGGCCACGCTGCGCTACGCGCTCATTGGCACGACGCCGTTGCCCTAGCCTGTCGTAGTTCAGGCATCCAGGGGCGGTTCGGTTGCGTACTTATGAAAGGAATGCGACCGAATTAGGACTGGCCATACATTGACAAGGTCGGGCCGCTCTCACTATAATTGGGGCGGTTTGGAGATTAGAGATTGGAGAGTGGTCCCCTTCAACTCCAACCTCCAATCTCCAATTGCTTAAGCGCGAGGAGACAGCCATGGCGCCTTTCCGTTTTCTCATCGGCGGCCTCGTCATTGTCGCTGCCATTGCCTTCCTGAGCATTCGTAGCTTCCAGGCAAACGCCACCTACTACGTCACCTCGGACGAGATGGTGCAGAAGGTGCACGCGGGCCAGATTACGCCGGGCAAGACAATTCGTCTGGCGGGCAACATCGACAAGACAAGCGTCTAGTGGGACGCCAACAAGCTCGACCTGACTTTCCATGCCACGAACAAGGATGTGGCCGTGCCGGTGCGTTACACTGGCCCCATGCCCGACAGCTTCAATATGGCGGAGAGTGTCGTGGTCGAGGGAACCTATAACGCCGACGGTAGCGTGACGGCGCATAACCTCTTTGTCCAGTGTCCGTCGAAGTACGAAGCCGAGGTCAAGCAGGGAGGCTAGATGGCGGATATCGGCTACCTGTCGCTGCTGCTGGGGCTGGCGGCGGCCATTTTCGCCATTGGGGCGAGCGTCTATGGCGCGCGCCGTCGCTATCCCGAACTGGTTGCCAGTGGCGAGCAGGCAGCCATCTCTGCCGCCGGGCTGACTGCTCTGGCAGGCGGAATTCTGGTGCTCCTCTTCCTGATGGAAGAT
>JAHCIE010000193.1 GCA_026129385.1 Anaerolineae bacterium | reverse complement strand
CATCCTGTGCTTCATGAACGGCCCGCTTACCGGCAGCGAGGCGCAGATGAGCGGCCGCATGGCGATCGTCACCAAGTCGCCCCTCACCGGCACCGTCACCGACGCGCACCACGGCGGGTGGTCGGCGGCGCGCCTACGCTGGGCGGGCTTCGACGGCCTCATCTTTGACGGCCAGTCGCCCACGCCTGTCTACCTCTACGTCGAGGATGGGCAATGTGAGTTGCGCGACGCTTCCGACCTCTGGGGCATGAAAATCCACGCTACCATCAAGCACTTCCAGGATCTCTACGGCAAGAAGGATCTGTCGGTCATCGCCATCGGCCCGGCCGGTGAGAAACTGGTCCGCTATGCGTGCTGGATGAATGAGGATGACCGCGCCAGCGGCCGCGGCGGCACGGGCGCGGTGGGTGGCGCGAAGCATCTCAAGGCCGTCGTCATCAAGTCGACCAAGAAGATGCCCAAGCCGGCCGACAGCGTCAACTTCCGCCCGGCGCAGCAGCGCGGCCTGGCCACCATCATGGACGAGGCGAATGTAACCAGCCCGCGCAAGGGCGGTCTGTCGGTGTATGGCACGAACGTGCTGATGAACATCACCAACAACATGGGCGCGCTGCCCGCCCGCAACGCCCAGCTGACGTCGTTCCAGGAGAAGGGCGAGTTGATCAGCGGCGAGTACGTCAAGGCCAACATCCTCGTCGACGACCCCACCTGCCACGCCTGCCCGGTGGCCTGCAAAAAGGAAGTCGAGGTCAAGGAAGGGCGCTTCAAGGGCCTGCGCATGGAGAGCGTCGAGTACGAGCCAGCCTGGTCCGTCGGCGCCATGTGTGGCAACCACGACATCAACTACGTCGCGGGCCTCATCGACATCGCCAACGACTACGGCTTCGACGCCATCGAGATCGGCCTGGTCCTGGCAGCTTACATGGAATGTAGCGAGAAGACCGGCCTCAACGGCGGTGGCCTGGCCTTCGGCGACAAGGACGGCATGGTCGAGGCCGCCAAGCTGGTCGGAATGCGTGAGGGCGTTGGCGATCTCCTTGCTGAGGGCTGCGACGCCGTCGCTCGACATTTCGGCGTACCCGAAGCGGCTATGACCTGCAAGGGGCAGGGCATCCCCGCCTACGACCCGCGCGGCCTCAAGGGTATGGGCCTCGGCTACGCGACGAGCAACCGGGGCGGATGCCACCTGCGCGCCTACACCCCGGCCAGTGAGCTGGGCCTGATCCCCTTCAAGACGGACCCTCTGGCATGGAAGGGCAAGGGCGAACTGGTCAAGCTGCTCCAGGACCTGTTCGGCTTCAGCGACAGTATGGACCTGTGCAAGTTCAGTTCCTTTGCCATGGGCGCCGACGAGTACGCCCAGCAATACTCTGCCGTCACCGGTCTGACTATCACCGGGGCCGATGTTCTGCGCACCGGCGAGCGTATCTATAACCTGGAGCGCTTCTACAACAACCTGGCGGGCTTCGGCGCAGGCAGCGATACCCTGCCTCAGCGCTTCCTCGACGAGCCATCCACCATGCCTGGTTCCGTCGGCCACGTCTGCGAGTTGGACCTGATGCTCGAAGAGTACTACACTCTGCGCGGCTGGGAGAATGGCGTCGTGCCCCAGGCCAAGCTGGCCGAGCTGGGCATCGAGCCGGCAGCGCTCGCGGTCGGCGACGATTAGTCGGCGCGGCTTGTGCCGAAGCCGGGTCGCGGCCTGTCGTCCCAACTCGCAACAATTACATGGGGGCACCCCGCTGATGCCCCCATGTAGCCTTCACATGATCGCAGGAGTACCCCATGCTCGAACTGGACCGCCTCGCCCCCGAACCCCACGACGAGTGGCGGCGCATGCTGCGCTTCGTCGCATGGAGTGACACTGACGCCCTGGCCGCCTCGCGCTCGGTGGAGACGCTCCTTCAGCGCGGCCACGAGCTGGTCGTCTCGACCTACGACTACCTGACCCGCGTTCCGGAAACGGCGGCCATCCTCGGCTGGGAGACCGGCGTCGATGCCGCCCACCTGGAGGAACGCCGCCGCTTTTTCACCATCTGGCTGGCGCGCACACTGGGCCTGGACACCAGCGACGAGTTCGCAGTCTACCTGTTTCGCGCCGGCAAGTACCACGCAGGCCACGGCCCCCGCCGCATCCACACGCCCCCCGAGTACGTCACCGGCTCCATCGGCCTGGTCCAGGCCGCCTTCGCGCGCTTCATGGCCGAGGCCGGTCTAGCCAGCGCCATCCTGGCTCCCGCCATGACGGCGTGGAGTAAGTACCTGAGCGTGCAGTTGAACCAGATGCACCTGGGCTATCGCATCGGTCGCGACATGGACCGTGGGCCGCTGACCGTGCCTATCACGGTCTTCGGCCGCCTGCGCCCGCTAATGGGTAGCGAGCGAACGCAGATTCGGGCCAGCGCCGGGGCCAATCTTGCCGAGGTACTGCGCAAGTTCTTCAACTACTATCCCCAGGTGCGCGCCGAGGCCCTCGATCGCGTCTGGCGCTCCGAGGAGAAGTCTGACTCGCTATGGATCGAGGTCGAGCCGAGTTACGTGCCGCGCGACGGCTGGCGCGTCCTGCTCAATGGACGAGACGTCAAGTACGGCGGCGGCTTCGATGCCCCCCTTCAGGAGGGTGACGAAATCGCCCTGTTCCCGCCGGGGCGGTGAGAGGACTAAGGACCAAAGACAAAGGACCAATTGGGGAAGACCCTTGGTCCTTCGTCATACGCCCCCAGCAGCCACAACGGCCCGCTACGCAGGCCCCGCTCGAACAGCGGCCCATCAGCCCCCACCAACAGCCGGGAAGATATCGATTCGGTCGGTGGGGGTGATGCGCGTCGTCAGCCCGTCGGGCAGATAATGCCCGTCGCGGCCATTGACAAAGACGTGGACGGCCCCGAGCAACTCGCCCCCATCATCCATCAGTTTCGGGCGCAACGGCGGGTATTTCGCCACCAGAGCATCGACAACCTCGCGCACGGTCGGGGCGACCGCCAGGTCCAGCTCGGCTGTGGCGCCACCGACTACATCACGCAGCGTCGCATACACATTCACCTGCACGCGGGTTCTCCTGGTCAAGCTGTTCGGTCCCCATTATACCACATCCGGCGGCCCCATCGCGACGGAAACTTGACAGCCGCTCGTGGCGCATGTACAATTCTGATTAGTCAGTCTTGATTAATCGAGACGAGGGTTTACCTTCGGTATGGATCGCGAGCTACTGCTCCTGGGTCTGCTGCGTCGCGGCGACATGCACGGCTATCGCCTCAATGAGTTCATCGAGCGCGACATGGCCTCGTGCGTTGACCTCAAGAAGTCGACGGCCTACTTCCTGCTGGATCGGATGCTCCGCCAGGGTTGGGTTGCAGCGAGTGAGGAGCGCGAGGGCGGCCGCCCGCCGCGCCAGGTGTATCACATCACGCCCGACGGCGAGGCGGAGTTCCAACGCCTGTTGCGCGCCAATCTCGCGACGTACCAACCGGCCCTCTTCCCCGGCGACATCGGCCTGGGCTACTACGACGCGCTACCCCCGGATGAAGCCCGTCCATTGCTCGCCGCGCGCCGCGCTGCCCTGACGGCGCTGCTGGACGAGGCGCGCGCCGCTCCGCCCCACGCGGGCGCCCTCGCCTGGATCGTCCAGCATCGCGTCTATCACCTCGAGTCCGAGCTAGGCTGGTTGAACGAGGTCATTGCCGCGCTCGACTCGCCGACGCTGGTCAATACGCCCCCCACGGAGAACTAACCTGTGAACCTCAACACGATCCTTCTCATACTTCATTCGGCATGGCGATGGGTTCTGGTCATCGTCGCCCTAATCGCCCTGGTGTTTTTCCTCATCGAGTGGCTGCGGAATCGCGAATTCAGCTTCTCTGACCGCCGCCTCATGCTGATCTACACCGCGACGCTGGACATCCAGGTGCTCCTGGGCCTCATCCTGATCCTATGGTCGGGCCTGACGACGGCGATCGGCTTCCCGATGTATCGCATCGAGCACGCCGTGACCATGATCATCGCCGTCATCGTCGCCCACCTCAACACCCGCTGGCGCGACGCCCCCATGCCCGCCCGCGCCCGCACCTTCTTCCTGCTCACCCTGGCCTCCCTCGCTATCATCATTCTGGGCGTCGCGCGGCTGCCGGCAGGCTGGACCTTCCGCATGTAGCAGGAGACTCGCATGGTTCAAGTAGCGCCCGCCGAGGACAAGCTCGATTTCAAGCGCGTCCTGCCCATCTTCGTCATCGTTCTGGTCGACCTCCTTGGCCTGACCATCATCATACCGCTGCTGCCGCTGTACGCTGCCTCCTTCGGCGCGACGCCCTTCTGGATTGGCGTACTTGGCGCGGCCTACCCCGTCATGCAGTTCCTTGCCGCGCCCATCCTGGGCCGCCTGTCGGACCGCTACGGACGCAAGCCGATTCTGCTGATCAGCCAGTTAGGAACCTTCGCAGGCTTCATCCTGCTCGCCGCCGCCACCACGTTCCCGATGCTGTTTCTGTCGCGCATCATCGACGGCCTGTCGGGGGCAAACATCGCGACCGCCCAGGCCGCCATCACCGACTCAACCAATGAGAAGACCCGTACCCAGGGCCTCGGCCTCATTGGAGCGGCCTTCGGCCTGGGCTTCATCATCGGCCCCGTCATTGCCTTCGCGTCCCTCGCCCTCACCGGGAACGACTATCGCGCCCCCGCCGTAATCGCAGCGCTGTTCTCGCTACTGTCCATTCTGCTGACCCAGTTCTGGTTCAAGGAGACCCTGCCTGTCGAGCAACGCGGCCTCGGCAAGAATAAGGCCAGCTTTACCTTTATCGCCATGTTCGACGCCCTCAAGCACCCCACGGTGGGCATTCTACTCATCCTCATTTTCGCCCAGCAGGTAGCCTTTGGTGGCTTCGAGCAGTTTCTCGCCCTGTTTACCCTCGGCCGCCTCGGCCTCAACGCGGCCGGCAACTCCATCGTCTTCGTGTTTATCGGCGTCATCGTCGTCGCCGTCCAGGGTTACTTCATCGGCCGCTGGAGCCGACGCTTTGGCGACCCGCGCCTCATCCTCGCCGGCCTGCTCCTGCTGGCCCTGGGCCTGGCGCTGACCGCCATGACGCCCAAGCAGCCGGTCCCCTGGTACAACGAGTCGGCCATCGAGCAGGAGATGGGTGGCGGGCGGCGACTGCCCGGCGGAACCCCACCCACCCAGGGCGTCTCGGTCCCCCTGCCGCCTGGCGACGAGTCGACCGGCTGGCTGGGGCTGGCGTGGCTGCTGGTGGCCATGGTCCCGGCTTCGATTGGCGGCGGCATCCTTCAGCCCGCCATCAACAGCCTGATCACCAAGCGCGTGACCGTCACCGAGCGAGGCGGCATCCTGGGCATCAGCGCCGCCTTCCTGAGCGCCGCCAACGCCATCGCGCCGCTACTCGGCGGCATCCTGTTCCAGTGGGGAGGGAGCAGTACTCCCTTCTGGGTTTGGTCAATAACCATGGCCGTTCTGGCGGGCCTGGCCTTCCTGCGCATCCGCCCCACCGAGGGCGCTCCGCCCCAGACCTCCCCCGCCTGAGCCTGGCGATAACGAACCGAATGTCCCACGTCACCTTCACGCTGTCGGGCGCTCGTAAAGGCGCCCGACAGACTATCCCCATCGCCCCCAGCATCCTCGCCTGGGGTCTCGTCTTCGGCATCCTCTCGCGCCAGGCGGGCCTCAGCCTGGCCGAGGCCGTACTGATGAGCGGCACCGTCTTCGCCGGTGCGTCGCAACTCGTCGCCATGGAGCTATGGCGCGCGCCGCTCCCCGTGCTCGAAATCCTGCTCACAACCCTGATCATCAACCTGCGTCACGTTCTCATGGGTGCGGCGCTCCAGCCCTGGTTTGCCCATCTTAGCGCGTTACGCCGCTACGGCTCGGTGTTCTTCCTGACGGATGAAAGCTGGGCATTGACCCTCAATGAGCTTGAGCATGGCAGCCACGACGCCGCCTTCTTCCTCGGTAGCGGCGTGACTGTCTACGGCGCATGGCTTAGCGCGACGGTCATCGGTCAGTCGCTGGGCGCAGCCGTTCCCAACCCGGCCCGTTGGGGCCTGGACTTTGCGTCCTACGCTGTGTTCCTGGCGCTGCTGGTAGGGATGTGGCGCGGCAAATCGAGCCTGCTGCCGTGGATCGTCGCCGCCGTGGTAGCTCTGCTGGCCGCGCGTCTGCTACCGGGCAAGTGGTACGTTCTGCTGGGAGGGCTGGCAGGCAGCCTGGTGGGGATGTGGCGCGATGTCGATTGATCCCCTTGTCGGGCTAACCATCCTCGGCATGGCGATCATCACCTACCTCACCCGCAGCGGCGGGCTGTGGTTGATGGGGCGCGTCGAGCCGACACCCCGCGTCCGCGCCTGGATGCGCCAGATACCGGGGGCGATCCTGGTTGCCCTGGTCACGCCGGCCGTGCTGAC
>JAHCIE010000192.1 GCA_026129385.1 Anaerolineae bacterium | reverse complement strand
GTGACACCTACGCCGACCAACACGGCGACGAACACGCCGACGGCGACACCTACCGCTGAGCTATCGGTCGACAAGGTTGATACGCTGGTATTTGACGCTGACCTGAACGGAGGGGCGAGCGCCGGCGATACGTTGCGCTATACCGTCACCATCAAGAATATCAGCCAGACGACGGCGCAGAATGTCATCTTCACCGACACGCCTGATCCCATCACAACCCTGATGGTCGGCTCGGTGACAACTACCCAGGGTAGCATCGACCTGGGCAACACGGCCGGCAATACCAGCGTCAAGGTAGCCATCGGGACCATGCCGCCTAATGGCGAGGTCACGATCACCTTCAAGGTGCTCATCGGGGCTGTGCCGCCGGGTGTCGATCACCTTGTCAACCAGGGCCATGTCATGGGCGACAACCTCGTCGACGTGTCCAATGACCCTGATACCCCCGACCCGAATGACCCAACCGTCACGCCGCTGATCCTCGACCGCGTGCGCCTCTCGCTGCGCGCCTACTGCACCGAGACGCTAGGCGTCGGCGACCCGGCCATCGGATCGCCGGTCAAGCGCGTGCTCAGACGCACCACCGATGGCGTGGCCGTCGCCTCGGTGTTCGACCCGCAGTCGCGCGTGGTGGGCGACCTGACGGCGATTGACCGCCTGCTCAAGGCGCAGGCGTCGACCTTCGTCGAGGATAAGCCGTACACCGACCCTGAGGCGCCTTTCGACCCGCAGCATGCCCAGGCCCCGCGCCGCGACAGTATCACCTGGGATCCGGCCATCCTGTCGGAGCTATACAGCCGCGACGAGAATCTGCCTCTCTATACGCGCATCGACAGCGCGACCAACCAGAACGCGGCCGAGAAGGTTTGGACGCGCACCTGGTACGAATGCGACCACCTGGACAAGGACCAGGACACGTCTGGGAGTGCGACCACGGGCGATATCCGCTACCCGGCCATCATGCAGGAGTGGACGTACCGCTTCATCGAGGCCGGGCCGTGGGGCGACGACGTTCAGCCCACGCAGGCTGTGCCGGGCGAGGCGGCCTTCGTCTTCCCCGTCGGGATGCGCGCCGCTGACCTGTTCGGCCCCGACGGCAACATCGCCACCAACGACGGCGGCGTCGGGACGGTCGGCTATGGTCTGACCAGCCTGGACGCCGACTTCGACGGCGCGCCGGATATCGTCCATGTCGATAGCGAGAAGACGCTCTACAACCGTAGCCGCCAGGGCAGCCTGGCCGGCGTGGCCCTCGATCTCAACAACAACCGCACCCTCGACGGCGTCGACACCGACGGCCTACCATTGACGGGCGACGAACTGGTCGTGCTGTCGGTGGATAGTCGCCCGCTCCAGGTCGGGCAGGCAGCGCAGTTCCTCGATCACGTGGTTGTCGTCGAGAGCTTCACCACCAGCCCGCCGACGGTGGTATTGCGGGTGTACTGGACCGGCAGCCTTGCCCCCAAGGACCTGGGCACGGTGTTGCTGAGCGCGGGCGACGCCGTCGTGGCTAACACCAACGCTCCCAATCAGGTGGTGCGAGCGGGCGGCGGCAATCTGTGCGGCTCGCTGGGCGCGTGGTTCGCCTACGTCCGCAGTGTGGATAGTGTCGATGGCCTGGTACAGCTGACTGTCGGGCGCGGGTTGGGCGCGACCCACACCGGTATGGAGAGTCTGCCCAATGTGCCCAATACGGGGCCGAACCCGTGGTACACCAAGCGCTTCTACGTCGACGGCCACGAGTACAACACCGTCGCCGTGTACACCCAGGGGGGCAGCGCGGCGCAGGCCTCGACGGGCAACTGCGCCTATAGCGGGCCGCCCCTGGCCGACCCCAGTACCTTCGGCTTCATCACCCTGCGCTCGCCGACGCCGAAGCTCGACGATGTGATGAACGCCCAGTTCTCGATCATCCAGGACGCCTACCAGCCCGGCGATGGCCTGCCCATGCTACCGCCCTTCAACTACGAGCATACCCTGGTCAGCGATGTCCGCCCGCTGACGACTTTCGGCCTGGCTGCGACGCCGCCGCGTTACGTCGGGGCTATCATCGGGCCGGTCGCGCCTATCTTGCAGGCAAACCAGCCGCTACCCTACGTGACGGCACGGGGCCGCGTCTACGATGATGTCGCCGCTACGCGCTTCACCTTCGTCGAGGAGGCGCGCAACCCGCAGTTCCTGGGCGAGCTGACCGAGCGCTACGGCCAGGGACCGGGGACCGGCGGGGCCGAGCGCGAGTTCTGGTATCGCCAGCAGTTCCACACCCTGCCCGATGCCTTCACGTCCTTCCTGTTGCCGGATAATCCCGATTCGGACACGGCCCCCGACCGCGACCTGTACCTGGTTGCCACTGGCTGGTACGCGCCCCAGGCCCAGTACCGCCGCTACGTCCAGGATATTACCGCACCCATCACGACCACGGGCGGTCGCGCCAAGTTCTGTTTCGATACGGCGGTCGACAACAACCCCACAGGCACGAAGATCTACAAGAACGCTGACGGTATCCGCGTCTACGGGCGGGACAACGAGGGGGCAGGCAACACCACCCCCCGCACCTCCACTGCCCCCGCTGGGGCGGCCGCCGCCTACCTGGAGGTTCCGCCCTACACCGAGGTCACCAGCATCTTCGACCCCCAGTCGCCCCAGGCCCCGGTCAAGGATCTCCTCACCCTCAACCCGGCCTACATGAATGAGTTCCGCCACGGCGGTGAGCCGCTGAGCGTCGCCTACGGCCAGATCTCCCTGGCCGGGGTGGGCGGTTCCGATGGCGGCGAGAAGGTCTTCCCCCGCCTGTGGTACGAACCGCGCTACATCGACACCGCCTTCACCGCCGTCGTGTCCCCGACCGGCGCGGTGTCCCCGACGCGGATGCTGGCGTACCCAGCCGTCCAGCAAGAAATGACGTACATGCTGCTGGACCCCAACGACCAACCCGCGCCGACGGGACCAGGCGGTCGCTTCCTGTTCCCCGTCGCCACCGGCGCGCAGGAACTGCCGCGCCCGCTGACCACCGACCCCAACCAGTTCGCGGGGGTACAGAGCTTCGGCTACGGCCTGACGAGCTTCGACGCGGACTTTGACGGGCGGCCGGGCGTGGTGCGCATCGAGACCGAGCAGAGCCTCAATGCCATGACGGGCATCGGGGCGGACTTCAACGCCAACGGCGGGCTGGATGACTTCGACCCCAGCAACTCGCCGCTGAGTGGCGACGAGATGGTGGTGCTGATGGACGACGGCGTCCTGCTAGACCGGGGCGACCCGACGCGCCAGTCGGCCCAGTTCCTGGATCACCTGGTACAGTTGGAGAACGTGTCGTATAACCAGGGGACAGTGACATTGCGGCTGTGGTGGACGGGCGGCGGTCTGCACCCGGTGGGGCCGGGTCTCTACTCCAAGTACCCCGACTCGGTCGGGACCATCACCCTGTCCCCCGGCGACATGATTCTCGTGAATCGGACGCAGATCACGAAGCTAGGCCCCGGCCAGAACAACTTTGGGCAGGCGAAGGGGGCATGGTTCGCCTACGTGCAGGCTATCGGCGCGCCCATCCCTGGCCAATCGCGGTTGGAGGGGGTGGTACTGTCGGTGGGGCGCGCGCTGGGCGGGGCGTCGGCGACGATGTACGACGGCAGCGGCAACCTGAACCTGACCGCGCCGACGCCGTGGTACCTGAAGCGGTTCTTCGTGGACGGGCATGAGTACAACGTGAGCGCGGTGCTGACGGCCCCGCTGGCAAGCGGAGGCGAGGGCTTCAAGGCGATCACCATCCGCACGCCCATCCCCAAGGAGGCCGATGTCGTCAACACGCCCCAATCTCTGGTGTTGCAGGGCTATCTGCAAGACCTGCAATTCGGCGTGGACACCAGCGAGATGTATGTCATGCCGCCCTTCAACGTGCGGCACACCATCCGTGAGGACATCCGACCTATTACCGACGCTGAGTTTGCCCAGACGCCCACGAACCCCGACCTGGCGCGCTGCCTGGGGCCGTGGCGCGGCGTCGACCCCTTGACGGCGCGGCTGAACAGTGAGGCCGTGGAGCCGCGCTTCTTCGGCGAGCTGCGGGAGCTGCCCTACCAGCGGCCGGCGACAGGCCCGGCGGTGTGGAGCGTCGAGCAGTTCCATATTCTGCCCGACCACTTCACCGACATCGGCTTCCCGCGCGGCCAGTACTATCTGCTGACCTCCGACTGGACGTCGGACCGCAGCCGCCTGGCCTATCGTGGCTGTGACGCGACGTACGGCACGCAGACGGCCCTCAACGGAGCTATGCCGGCCATCCCCGCGCCGACTGACGCGGCGGGCACGTATTTCCAGGCGTCAACGCAGCAGCCGGTGCGTCTCCAGTTCTGGTATCTGCCCGGCGACCCCGTCGATATCTATATCAACCAGGGCGCGCTGTATCAGTTGAGCGGGAAGCTGAGCCTGCAAGGCCGCCAGGACCGCAGCGGGGCGCGCGTGGTCGTGGGCAGCGCCGAGGCGGGGACTGAGGCCGACGGCTCCTTCCACCTGCTCGTGCCGCCCGGCCAGCATGCCGTGGAAGCGCGGCGGCCCGGCTATCTGCCCAGCCAGACGACCGTCAATGTCGGCTGGGGCCAGGGCAGCGTCAGTCTGCCGCCGACGCTGCTCCAGGCGGGCGACACCCGCCGCGACAACGTGGTGAACCTGTTTGACCTGGTCATTGTGGCCGCCAACTACGGGCTGCGTGTTCCGCCCGCCGACTCGCGCGCCGACATCAACGGCGACGGGCAGGTGGGGTTGATAGACCTGGTGCTGGTCGGCGCGAACTACGGCAAGCGTGGGCCGACGGCCTGGGGCGCGCCGCCGAGCAAGGCGGAGGCGAAGGCAGCGACGGCGCGCATCAGCCTGGACGCGCCGACGCTCGTCAAGGCCGGTGAAGAGTTCACCGTCGTCGTGCGCGCCAGCGACGCGGCGGGTCTGGGCGGGGCTGATGTCAGGCTACGCTTCGACCCCAAGCAACTGGCGGTGGTCCCAGTGGGCGACTCGCCCGCGCAACCGGGCGCGATCCTCGACCCGGCGGCCAGCTTCGTGGCGCGCAACCAGGCGGCGGACGGTGCGGTCACGTTCACCGCCGCCCGCCTGGGCAATGCCGTAGGCGCGGCCGATGGCGAGCTATTCAGCGTTCGTCTGCGCGCGCTCGCCGACGGCAAGCCGGACGTGAGCCTGAGCGATGTGACGCTGGCCGGGAGCGACGGGGAGGCGCTGTTGACGAAGTAGACGCGGCCGATCGGCAACAATCCGCGGGGGATGGGCCACGTGCTCCATCCCCCGCGAATCGTGGCCGTCCATTCCAGCCCTGGCAAAGCCTCTTGGCTCTGGCGCTCGCGCTCTCAAGGCCATTGACAGAGCTTGACAACGGGTGTATAATCGAAGTTGAACAGGTCCCAGCTGCTACCCAGTCGCTCGCAAGAAGGAGCGTGATAGGCAGTCCGTCTGGCCCCTATGCAGGGGCGGAGCCGCCAGGCAGGACGCTCATCCAGAGCCTGGTAGATGAAGGGGGGACACATGGGGCGAAGACCAGAAAAGGCGTTGTTGGCCCTTGTGCTGGGTGTTGGCCTGTTCCTGCTGGGCATCTACGTGAGCGCGGTTGCCGCACCACCCTCAGCAAGCGCGTTGGCGCCGGCGTCCCAAACAGGGTCGGATCACTGGCCGGCCTGGTGCGACAATATGCAGTTGGGCGGTCGCTGGCTGACCCAAGAGTGCGTGGTTGAACTGATCGACGAACGTACAGGCGAGTTGTACCTGTGCGTGGGCGTCGAGTCGCCGCCCTTGCGGTTCTGGCCGACGGACATGCCGAGCGGCTACTTGCCCATCTGCGCTCAGCGCGGCGGCTGGATAGCCTATGCCAAGCCCTGGCTGACACCACCGGCCAGCGGAGGGACGGCGACGCCCACGGCAACCGCGACGAGAACCCCGACCGCCACGAAGACGGCCACCAAGTCACCGACCGCTACGAAGACGCCTAGCCCAACAAAGACGCCGTGGTTCTGGTGGACGCCGGCGCCGACGCGAACGCCGACGCCGACCAGCACATCCACAGCGACGCCGACCTCGACCCGGACGGCGACGGCGACGGCGGTAGGGGCGGCGACGCCGACCAGCACCAAGACACCGCTCCGGTCGCCCACACCCACTGGCACGGCGACGGCGACAGCGACGGCGACGCGGCCTGCCGCCTACCAGGGCTGCTCCCCCAGCTATTGGAGCAACGACCAGCACTTCGATTCGTGGCCCGCGCCCTATCTCCCGACAACGCGACTCGACAGCGTCTTTACCCTGCCGCCACCGTTCGATGCTTACGGACCTAACTCGCTCCTGATGGCGCTGAACTACACGCCCAGTGACGATCTCAACGGGTCCGCCCGTGGCTTGCTGCGCGCGGCGGTGGCCGGTGTGCTGAATGCGGCGAG
>JAHCIE010000191.1 GCA_026129385.1 Anaerolineae bacterium | reverse complement strand
GCAGACATGGCGGAGGCCAGGCACGGAGTTCGACGACGAACCCTTGGGGCGCTTCCACATAGAAGATAGAAGCCAGAGGCAGGCGCTGCCATAGACCTGCGGCGTCTGACTTGCAATTCGGCTGTACTGCGTCGTATAATAGCACATTATACGACGAGTCTAGCTCACAGTCAAACCGTTCCGCGCCGCTATGACGGTCGCTTGCTCACCTGCCATGCCTAAGTCATCCAGTGAGGAGTCGCCAGGCTACACCCCCGAGACGTCGCTGCTCCTGACACAGGCGCGTGACGCCATGCGCCTCAGACACATGAGCCGGCGCACCGAGGCTGCCTATCTGCACTACATCCTCGATTACCTTCGCTTTCACGGCACGCGCCAGCCACGCGACATGGGCGTGGTGGAGATTCGCGCCTATCTCACCGACCTTGCCGTGGCGAGGAATGTTGCCGTTTCCACTCAAAACGTAGCGCTGCACGCCCTGCTATTTCTGTACCGCCAGGTACTCCAGGTCGAGCTGCCGCGCATTCAGAATGTCCCTCGAGCACGGCAACCAGAGCGCCTGCCAGTGATTCTTACGCGATCCGAAGTCAAGGCGGTCCTCGCCCAGGTGGACGGCTCTCACCATCTCATCCTCAGCTTGTTGTACGGAACTGGGATGCGCCTGTCGGAGTGCCTGAGTCTGCGCGTCAAGGACATCGATGTCGAAGGGCGGCAGATTACGGTGCGCGATGCCAGAGGCGAAAAGGATCGCGTCGTGCCCCTGCCAGAGAAAGTGATCGCGCCGCTGCAACATCAACTTGAGGTAGCCAGGGCGCTGCATGGGCATGACTTGAGCCAGGGGCACGGCAGTGTCGAGCTGCCCTACGCCCTGGCGCACAACAATGCGCCAGCGGCCGGAGAGTGGGGCTGGCAGTATGTCTTCCCCGCCACGCGGCGCTCGGTCGATTCGCACTCCCATCACGTGCGCCGCCACCACATCCTTGCGGACTCGGTCCACCGTTCGATGCGAATGGCGGTGAAGAAGGCGGGTATCAACAAGCACGCCGGCTGTCATACCTTGCGTCATAGCTTCGCCACACACTTGTTGGAGAGCGGCTACGACATCCGCACCGTCCAGGAGTTGCTGGGTCACAAGGACGTGAAGACGACGATGATCTACACCCACGTTCTGAGCCGCGACGGGTTGGCCGTCCGCAGTCCACTCGATCACTGACAATCGACGCCTCGCCGACTCGGGCGGCCAGAACCAGGAAGCGTCGCCGCCCCCTGGTTCTTTCCTCTTTTGGCCTACACGTGTTGGTCCACGAGAAGCGGCCCTGTCCGTCGAGACTGGAGGATGCCATCCCTATGCCCCCTAAATTGCCACCCTGAGTTATCTCACCGGGCTTGACACATTCCGGAGAGCCTGCTATTCGGCGAGTCAATCAGACGACCTGTTGCCAACAAAGAGGGCGAACATGCCACCGAAACGAACCGACGATAGTCCGGTCTTTCAGCTCAAGGTGACGTTGAATGGCAGCCAGCCGCCCATCTGGCGGCGCCTGCTGGTACGCGGCAGCACGACGCTGTACAAGATGGACGTCGTCATCCAGATCGCGATGGGCTGGACCAACTCGCACCTCCACCTGTTTCATGTCGACGGTGTGATGTACGGGGAGCCAAGCCCCGAATGGGATGCCAGGGACGAGCGGCGGGTCAAGCTAGGACAGATTGTGCCCCAGGTGGGGGATTGGTTCGTCTACGAGTATGACATGGGGGATGGCTGGCAGCATGCCATTGTCGTGGAGAAGGTGCTGCCGGCGGAGCCCGGCGTCCGCTACCCGCTCTGCGTCGCAGGGGAGCGCGCCTGCCCGCCGGAGGATGTAGGGGGCGTGTGGGGCTACGAGGGCTTCCTGGAGGCGATTCGGGATCCCAAACATCCCGAACACGAGGACATGCTGGATTGGATTGGCGGCGAGTTTGACCCTGAGGCCTTCGATCTGGCCGCCATCAACCACTATCTGAGCCAGCTTCGGTAGAAGGCAGGGTTCGCCATCCCAGCGCGAGCAGCAGCTTCGAGGAGACTCACCGCTGCCCAGGGGATTGTCCCCGCGAGCGCCGCGTCCAGCCCGAGGCGCTCGGAAATCGGGCCGGCCAGAAACTCGATGCCGAACGCTTCGGGTAGCCGGCCGGTACGCTGCGCGCCGATGACGATGAGCAGGTTCGAGACGGGAACGGCCACGCCCAACAGGACATAGAGGAAAGCCGCCCCTGCGATTGCCACCTCACCCTCCCGGGTTCAACGCGGGCAATGATTGCAGGTACAGCCATATGGCCCGCAGTTCGTCATCGGTCATCTGGCCGTAGTAGGGCCAGGGCATCTCCTGATCTAGCTGGTGGCCCTTGGGCGTCAGGCCTGTGCGCATGGTGGTGAAAAAGTCCTGCTCCGACCAGCCCCCAAGCTCGCCGCCCCGGGTCAGGTTGGGGGTGGGAACTTGCTGACCCGGTGGGCCAAAGGGCGCGCCGTTGAGGTTAGCGCCGTGGCACTCGGTGCAGGTGCGCGTCAGGTAGCCGCCATAGGCCGCCGTCACGCCGCGCGGGGGGGCCGCCGGGCGCGGCCCGCTCTGGTCAATCTGCTCGGCGGCCGGCGGTGGAAACATACCCACCGCCCCCATCACCCGCCCCAGCGGCCCGATGCTCCGGGGCGGCAGCGGGTTGTCCACCGCCGGCCGGCTTCGAACGTAGGCAATCACCGCGCCCAGGTCCTCATCGCTCAGGAAATGGAAGGCCTGCGACGGCATGATGAACAGGCCGCGACCGTCGTGGCCGACGCCGTGCCGGATGGCGCGCACCCAATCGGCGTCGGTATAAGAGCTGCCGATGCCGCCCGCGCCAGCGGTCAGATTCGGGGTGGGGATGGTGACCAGGCCCGGTATATCGAAGTCGAGATTGCCGCTCAGGTCCTGGCCGTGGCAGCGCGTGCAGATGTTGATGACTGCGAGGTGCTCGCCGCGTTGCACGGCGGCGGCGTCCGTCGGGACGGTGATGCTTTCGACGGGGACAGTATACGCCTTGTTGAATTTCGCGCCGCCCGCGACGTACAGGACGGCGAAGGCCACCGCCAACACGGCGACCAGGCCCCCCAACACGATGCCTATCCACTTTAGCACTCTGCGTGATCGGGTCATGACATCCCCCTGGGTCAGTGTACAGCATGCATGCCTGGCGCGCATGGCCCAAACGGGCCATCTTGGCGCGGTGGGCATGGCCCGTTCAGGCCATGGGCGACCCAGAGGCCTGGACGGCGAGGTTCGTCAGGGACCAGCGGCCCAGCCACAGGCACCACCACGGATATAGGAGGAGCCACCCCACGCCGCTCAAGAGTCCGAGATTGACAAACCACGGCGCGGCGGCCGGGTCGTCGATACGGCCTACGATGCCGGGCGCGGCCAGGAAGCCGACGAGCATGCCGATCGCGACGAGCAGGCCCAACTGGGCCAGGCGGCGCGGCCACAGTCCGCTGTGCAACGCCGCATAGTTCAGTCCGAACAGCCACACGCCGATCAGGGCGTAGCCGACTGAGGTATACAGGCCCGCCAGGTACCAGCCCGTGACGCCGGAGAGGACCCATACCGAGCCGAGGGTAGCGACGAGCGCGCCGACCCACGCGGCTACGAGGGCGAAACGGCTAGCTCGTGGGGCGCGCGCGCGGTGCACGGGGTAGAGCGCCCACGCTAACGCCGCGCTCAGAAGCGCCTCAGCGGCATTGCATACGTCGTTGAGTGGACCGAATACGCCGCCGACGGTGAAGAACAAGGTGATGGCGACAATGCCGAGCAGGGCCACCCCGCCCGTGGCAAGGGCCAGCCACGCGATACAGCGCGATGGGGCCGGCTTCTCGGCCATAGCTCCTCCAATATCTAAACAAGTCAGCTGGTGCGGTGGGCATGGCCTGCTCAGGCCATTGGCGGCCCGGGGCCTGGTTCCCGCTCCTCATCCTTGGCCACGGCGCGCCGGATGAGGTCGAACACGGCCTCCAGCGAGGCCACCGCGACGACGGCGCCGCCCTGGATGTGCTCGACCTCACCGCGCCACACATCGTCCTCGGCCCCCGCCTCGCGCCACAGTCGCACCAGGAACGAGCGGTAGGATGGGTTGCCTATCATGAGCGTGGCCTCCAGCCTCAGCCTCGCGTCGGCTCGGTGGAGCGGGCCGCGATTGCCGGGGTCGGCACACGGCGGTGGGCGTAGGCTCTGGCCTGCAAGGCGACCGTGACCGCCAGCCAGAAGAGCGCCAACGCCAGCACCGGGTGGAGCGCGGCCATCACGGGCAGACTGCCGCGGATGACGGCGAAGACCTCAGATTGAAGGATGTAGAGGCCGAGCAGCAGCCACGTTCGGACCTTGAGCGAGCGCGGGTGGCGCGCCACGTAGGTCAGGATCAGCATGGGCAGCAGCAGGATGCCGAGCGAATGACCGAACCCGACATGCGCTTCGAGGGTTGGCCGCGCAGCCAGAAAGGCCAACCCAATCAGGTAGACCTGAGCCAAGAGCGCCGCGACGAACAGCCAGGCGACGACTAGATATGCGACGCGCGCCCCGTAGGCCATCCCGCTGATTTCCGGATCCGCGCTCGCCTGTGCCTCAGTCGGCATGGGGCCTCCCTCTCCAGCCTGGCGGCTTCTGCCAGCGGCCAGGCCGTGCCGTGGATGGGATTTAGTTTGGGATGTAGAGCAGCAATGTGGGACAGGGGGAGTGTAGCAGAGGGATGTCTACAAACTGCCTACACGCGCAGCGCCTCCGCGACGGCGTCGTCGAGGGCGATTGCCGCGCCTGCGGCATAGGCGGCCTCGAAGGCGGAGGAACCGAGGGTGGCGCGGGCAATGGCCTGGTAGCGGGCGATCTCCGCCTGATTGGCGGGCCAGACGGGCGTCCCTTCAGCCGCGTGGGTGGCCGTAGCCGCCGCCCACCATCGCGCCGCCAGTCGTGCGGATGAGGGTGTGCGCGCCTCAGCGACGACGGCGGCTAATCCCGCCAGCGCTTCAGCCTGGCCGCGCGGCTGGCCCAGGCTGCGGAAGCTGCGCAGGGCCACGCTGAATTGGTCGCGGGCCTGCGCGGTGTCATTGGCATGCAGCGCGAGATAGCCCAGGTTGTGGGTCACCCGCGCTAGCTCTAGACGGTTGTCAAGGTCACGGTAAATCCGCAGGCTGCTCGCGTAGAGGCCGGCCGCCTGCTCATCTGCGCCAGTGAGACGCGCCACCTCGCCCAGGTTGTTGAGAGTTTGCGCTTCCAACGTGCGCTCTTTCAGGCGACGGGCCTCGGCAAGCGCCCGCTCATACGATCTGCGAGCGGTGGCAGCGTCGCCCTGCAGCGTGGCAAGCACGCCCAGCCAGGCAAGCGCCTGCGCCTGGTAGTAGGTATCGCCGAGAACGTTGAATAGCGCCTGCGCCCGCGTGAGTTTTTCCTGGGCGAAAGCGATATCGCCGAAGTTTTCGAGCACCGCGGCCCCGTAGTTGAAGGTCTGCCACGCATCGAGCCAGGGGTCCGCCATGGCCTCGACGCGTGCGACGAGCTCCGGCACGAGTAGCTCCGTCTGGGAATGGTCGCCTTGCATCCCGGTAGCGTGCAACACGCCCTCGATGGCGAGCAGCACCGGATATTGTGCGGAGGGGCGGCGCTCTGGATCCTTCTCTAGGTCGCGCCACAAGGCCAGGCTGTGCTCGGCATGAGGCAGCGCAGCCGCCGCGTCGCCCTGATCGATGGCAAGGTGACCAAGGACGCCGTGCGCCTGCGCCAGTAGCGGCGCTGGGACAGGGGCGCCGGACGCTGGGGATGCTGCGAGCGCCTGCTCGAGCCAGGCGCGGCCCTCGGCGAAGTGGCCGCGAACGTGCCAGAACCAGTGCAGGGCGCTCGCCAGGCGCAACGTATCCGTCACCTGGCCCGTTGCCAGCAGCCAGGCCAGCGCGACGCGCAGGTTGGCCTGGTCCTCGTCCAGCCGGTCGAACCAGGCGAGCTGTTCGGGGCCGTGTATCTCCGAGGCCGCCGTCTCGGCGAGGGCGAGATAGTAGCGGGTGTGGGCCTGCTGGGTGACCCCGGCCTCGCCGCGCTCGCCCAGTCGCTCCAGGGCGTACTCGCGGATAGTCTCCAGCATCGTGAAGCGCGGCTCACCGCCGGCCTCGCTCGCTCGCTGAATCAGGTGCTTGTCGAGTAGGGCTTGAAGGCCGTCGAGGGCGCTCATCGCCAGCGGACCAACTGCGCCCGCCACGGCCTCGGCCGCTTCCAGGCTCCACCCCCCCGCGAAGACGGCCAGTCGCTCGAACAGCACCTGCTCGCTCAAGTCGAGCAGGCGGTAGCTCCAATCGATGGTCGCCCGCAGGGTACGCTGGCGTTCGGGCAGGTCGTGGGGGCCACCGGTCAGCAGCGATAGGCGGTGATCCAGCCGGGCCAACAGCATGCGTG
>JAHCIE010000190.1 GCA_026129385.1 Anaerolineae bacterium | reverse complement strand
GGCGACGGCCACCCACACTGCCACGCCGGTCTGCCCGCAGCCGACGGCTACCCCGACGCCGCCCGAAGCGCCGACGCTCACCCCGACGGCCGTGGGCGGCCCCACCGCGACGCCGACCCCCGTCTGCCCGACCTTCACGCCGACGGTGACGAATACGCCGCTGCCGACCGCCACGGCGACCGCCACGGCGACCGCCACCCGTACACCGACGCGCACCCTGGTCCCGCCGACGGCTACGCCCAGCAGCGCGTACCCGACGCCGACGCGCACCCTGGCCCCGCCGACGGCTACGCCCAGCAGCGCGTACCCGACGCCGACGACCGCGCCGACGGCCACACCGACCGTGTCGGCGTACCCGAGGCCGTGACGACCCCTCGCTAGACGGGGGCCGGGCACGACAAGGAGGCTCCAATGCTGCGCCGATTCTGGTGGGGCGTGACGCTACTGATGGCGATGCTACTGACCGGCCTTGTAGGGGCCGGTCAGGCCGCGGCCGCGCCCGATGCGGTCGTGGTCGGCAAGGTGATGCTCCAGGGCCGCACGACCTACGCTGATACCATTGTCTACTACGATGGCGTGCCCTACTCACGCACCAGCGCGAACGGCGAGTTTGCCCTGGCGGTGGGCAACGGCGGCTACCACGTGTTACAGGTCAAGCATCCCGGCTACCTGTCGCGGGAGACGACCATCGAGAACCCGGCCGGCCTTGTCAGCCTGCCGCCCACGACCCTGCTCATGGGCGACGCCAACGGCGACGACAGCGTCAATTTCGCCGACCTGTACATCCTGACGCTGGCCTATAATACCTCGCCGCCGTCGGACCCGCGCGCCGATTTCAATGCCGACGGGCGCGTCGACGCCGCTGACCTGGCGGGCATGATGGGCAACTACAACAAGTCCGGCCCGCTGCCCTGGCAGGACGCCCCGCCACCGCCGCCCGGTCTCAACTGGTCGTCGCGCGCCCCGCTGCCGACGGCGCGCTTCAATCTTGGGGTGGCGGAACTGGGCGGCAAGGTATACGCCGTGGGCGGTGAGGACGGCGGAGTGTTGGGGAGTGTGCTCGCCTTCGACCCGGCCAGCGGGACGTGGCAGCCGCGCGCCAGTCTCCCCACGCCACGGGCGGGCCTGGCCGTGGCCGCTGTCGGCGGGAAGCTGTACGCCATCGGCGGCAACGCGGCCGACGGCTCGCGCCTCGGCACGGTCGAGGCCTACGACCCGGCCACCGATACCTGGGCCAGTCGCGCGCCCATGCCGACGCGGCGCGCTTACCTGGGGGCCGCTGCCCTCGGTGGGCGTATCCTGGCGGTGGGCGGCTACGACTACAAGGCGCTCAACGTGGTCGAGGTCTATGACCCCGATACGAATCGCTGGCAGTCCGCAGCGCCCATGCCTACGGCGCGCTTCGGGCTGGGGGTCGCGCCCTTCGACGGTGGCCTGCTGGCCGTTGGCGGCTGGGGCAACCTGGCCCTCGCCACAGCCGAGATCTACGACCCGCTGATCAACGCCTGGACCGAGACCACGCCGATGCCTGCGCCTCGCGCCAACGTGGCGGCGGCGGCGGTGGGCGGCCTCGTCCTCGCCGTGGGTGGGTGGAACGGCGGTCCGCTGGCGACGGTCGAGGCGGCGGCCACCACCGCGCCGTAAGGCGGCGCGAGAAGCTGTGCCGCCAGGGGAATGAACGATGGGGGTAGGCGCACCGCCTACCCCCGATCCTTATGCTGGCTTAAGCGCCGCGGGTGGCCCGTCACCCGCCTGGCAGACGGTCGCGCTCGTCCGGCTCGGCGTCCGGTGCGCGCGATAGGGCGGCCTCGAACCGAGCGTGGCTGCTGCGCGCCGCACGCTGCCGGAGGTAGTCATCCGTCATCAGCGCCGCGACCTTCTCGGCGATCGCCAGTGTAATCAATGCTGCCGGTCAAGGCTCTGCCTTCCAACCTTTCAACCTTCAACCCCCATTTCGAGTACAATTGGCGCGTGCGATGGACTGGCGTGCCTCAAGGAGCTGACGTATGCGGCTAGCCCTGTTTGAACCCTTCTCTGGCGCGAGTGGCGACATGATTCTCGGCGCGCTGCTCGACGCGGGCCTGGCTATCGAGACCCTACGCGACGGCCTGGCGCGGCTGGATATCGGCGGCTGGGCCGTGCGCGGCGAGACCGTCGAGCGCCGCCACCTGCGCGCAACGAAGGCCCACGTGGACGTGGACCCCGACGTGCGGCTGGCGCACTGGGCCGACGTGCAGCGCGTCATCGCGGCCAGCCGCCTGTCGCCGCCCGCCAAGGCCGACAGCCTGCGCATCTTCGCCCGTCTGTTCGACGCCGAGGCCCACGTCCACGGCGCGACCCGCGAGACGGTGCATCTCCACGAGATGGGCAACCTGGACACGTTGATCGACGTAGTCGGAGCCGTCGTTGGCTTGGAGGCGCTGGGCGTCGAGCGGCTGTACTGCGGCGCGCTGCCCGCCGGACGGGGCACGATTCACACCGCCCACGGTCTGCTGCCCGCGCCGGGACCGGCGGTCATGGCCCTGATGGGCGGCGCGCCCATGCGCCACGTGGATATCGAAGCCGAGTTGGTGACGCCGACAGGGGCGGCCATCCTGACGACGCTGGCCGACGGCTTCGGCGCGTACCCGCCGCTGACCGTCACGGCGACGGGCTACGGCGCGGGGATGAAGGACCTGCCCTTCGCCAACGTGTTGCGGCTCATCCTTGGCGAGACGGAGCAGGCGAGTCTCGCCGTAGAGCGAGTGGCGCTGCTCGAAACGCAGATCGACAACATGTCGCCGGAGTGGTACGAGCACGCGGCGCAGCGGCTGTTCGGCGCCGGGGCCTTCGACGTGTACCTGACGCCCATCCACATGAAGAAGGGGCGGCCGGGAACGCTGCTGGCCGTCGTGTGTCGCCCTGCCGACGCCGAGGCGCTGAGCGGCATCATTCTTGCCGAGACCATGACCCTCGGTGTGCGCCGCCAGGACATGGACCGCTACTGCCTGCCCCGCGAGATCGTCGCGGTCGCGACAGCCTATGGCCCCGTGCAGGCCAAGCTGGCGCTGCTGCCCGACGGCCGCCGCCGCGTCGCGCCGGAGTATGAGGACTGCCGCCGCGTGGCCGAGGCGCACGGTGTCCCGCTGTGGGAAGTCTATCGCGCGGTCGAGGCAGCGGCGCGGACAGGTGACGTCACATGACCACGCCAACCGTTCAGGATAGCCCATTCTGGCGGCGTTTCTTCGCCCTGTACAGCCTGGCCCTGATCGGCGTCGTAGGCCTCATCCCTGCCCTGCTCAACACGTTCTCCGGCCTGCTAACCCGGCCCGGCGTGCCGACGACCATGTCGCCCCTGACCCTGGCGCTGCTGTCCCTCATCCAGCCGGCCATCCTGGCCGCCATCGCCACGGCCATCGGTGTCGCCCTCACGCCCAAGCTCGGCCTGCGCTCCCACATCGTTGAGGCCGCAGCGGGCATCCCCGCCCCGTGGCAAGGCTTTCGCCGTGAGATTGCGCCCGCCCTCATCGTCGCCGCCGTTGGCGTGGCCATCGTCCTCGGCTTCGACGCGGCCACTCAGGCGTGGGTTCCCGCGCCGGTCAACATCCCTGAGGGTGAGCAGGGTCGTACCCTGGGCCTGACCATCACGGGCATCCTGTATGGCGGCATCGTGGAGGAGATTCTGCTACGCTGGGGCCTGATGACCCTGCTGGCGTGGCTGCTGTGGCGGCTATTCCAGCGCGGCCAGGGCACGCCGCGAGCGTGGGTCATGTGGACAGCGATTGTCGTGTCCGCGCTGCTCTTTGGGGCAGGCCACCTGCCCGCGGCAGCCGGGCTGTACGGCGGCCTGACGCCACCCGTCCTCGTGCGCATTGTTGGCCTGAACAGTGCGCTGGGCATCGGCTTCGGCTGGCTGTTCTGGCGCTACAGCCTGGAGGCGGCCATGCTCAGCCACGCCAGCTGGCACGTTATCACGACGCTGGTGGTATGGGTTGGTCAGGCCATCGGGCAGGGCAACCGCTCGTGACAGCCGCGCGGCGCGACGTGGCGGTGGCGGTGGCATTGATTCTACTGGCCGCTGCCCTGCGCGCACCGCTGCTGCTCAATACCTTCGTCGACCACGACGAAATCAACACGGTCTGGATCAGCCTTGCCCCGACTCTAGACGAGGCGCGCTGGCGGATGTTCCTGGAAGGCAGCCCGCCGCTGCTGTACGTGGTTCTCGGCGCGTGGGCGCGGCTCTTCCAGGGCGACAGTATGGTCATGCAGCGGCTGGTGGCGGTGTGGGCCTCGCTGCTCGCGCTGCCGCTGGTCTACGTCCTGGGGCGGCGGCTGGGGTCATCGGCGTTGGGCCTCATCGCCATGGCGCTGCTGGCGGTCAACCCCTTCCTGCTTGGCTTCTCGCCGCTGGTCCGCCAGTATGCGCCGGTCGTCTGCCTGAGCGCGCTGAGTCTCGTCGCGCTGACGGGCGCGCTGCGCGGGGATCGCTGGGGCTGGCCCCTGGTCGCCCTGGTCAACATCGCGCTGGTCTACACCCACTACTACGGCGTGTGGCTGGTGGCCGCCGAGGGGCTGTACCTGCTGCTGGCCGCGCTCCGTAGTCACCAGTGGCGCGAGTTCGTCGGGCAGGGGCTGGCGGCGTGCGTCGTCCCCGCGCTGGCCCTCGCCCCCTGGCTGCTGTATGCCCTGCCGCGCCAGTCGGCGACGGTCGCCAACATTTGGGACAAGATCGAGCGCTGGCCCAACCCACTCCAGGTGCTGGCGAACGCCTGGGTCGCCTTTACCGTTGGCATTGCCGTGGATGGGCGCATCGGGGCCTTCCTGGCGGGCGTGGTGGCCGTGGCGCTGCTCGTCGCGCTGGTGGTGGGCCGGCCCCCATTGCCGCTGCTGCTGGTCGTCGTGGCCCTGGGAACGCTGGCTTTCGGCGCGCTGGTGGCGCTGCGCGCGCCGTACTACAGCTCGCGCTACTTCGCCGTGGCCCTCGTGCCGGCCCTCATGCTTGCCGCGGCCATCGTCGCCGGGCAACGTGGGGCGGCGCGCTGGGGCCTGCTGGCGCTGCTGGTGGGCGTCGCCCTGTATGGGGACGCGCGGCTGGCGCAGGCGATGCGCAACTATCCCTTCGTTGACCAGGAGCGGCTACGGTTATACTCTTTCCTGGCCGAGCGCGTCGCGCCGGGTGACAGTCTACTGCTGACCGCGCCGTGGCACCACAGCGAGTTGCACGCCCTTGTCCCCGACCTGGGCCGCCGGGCGCGACTGGCAAGCGACGAGGCCGCCGTCAGTGCGGCCCAGGCCACCGGTCGGCCGATCTGGTTTGTCGGTATGCTGGACGAGCGGCCCCAGTGGGCGGCCGCCTTTGACGCCCTGGCCGAGCGCGCCCCGCGCGACGTGGAGCAGTCCTTCGCCGACAGCGCGACGCGCGCCGTCGTCTACCGCTTCGTCCCGCCACCGACCGCGCCCACCTGGCAGCCGCTGCCGGCCGTCTTCCAGGACGGGCTGACCTTGACGGCGGTGACCGCGCCGACGGAAGCGCGGGCGGGCGAGCCGCTGCTGGTGGGGCTGCGCGGGCGGGCGGAGGCTGCGCCGACACGCGATACGACCCTGTTCGTCCAGGCCCTCGACGCAGGCGGGCGACTGGTGGCGGGCAGCGACGCGCCCCTGCCGCCGACGCGGGCAGGGCCACCGGGTAGCGAGCAGACGACCTGGCGCGCCCTGTCCCTGCCGCCGGGCCTCGCGCCGGGCCGCTATAGCCTCGTCACGGGATTGTACCCGACTGGCTCCGGCGGGACGCCCCGCCTGCTGACCCGCGATGGCCGCGATGCTGTCACGCTGGGTGAGGTGGAGGTGAGTGCGGTGGACTGGACGCCGAGCGTCAGCCTGCCAGGGTCGCCGCCCTCGCCGCCGTCGGGCCTGCATTGGGACCACGACTGGACCTTCGACAACCGGCTGCCGGTGCGGTAGCTCGCGCCGCCTTGTTACACACCGGCGCGTGAGCATCTCACGCACGGAGCGACCGAGGACCAACGACCGAGGACGACTAGACCGTTTCCCATGGGTCCCTGGACTGCCTGGAGTATCCACCCCGCCAGGGGAGACCGCCATGATTCACGCCCGCAACCTGACCAAGACTTTCGGCGCGACGACCGCCGTCAAGAACGTATCCTTCGACGTGGCGGCGGGGGAAGTGTTCGTGCTGCTCGGCCCCAACGGGTCGGGCAAGACGACCACGGTGCGCGTGCTGGCCGCCCTCATCGCGCCCACCAGTGGCGACGCCACCGTTCTTGGCCACCCGCTCAGCGGCGGCGAGGCGGCGTGTACCGCGATTCGGGCGCGCGTCGGGCTGCTGACCGAGGCGCCGGGCCTCTACGACCGCTTGACGGCCTACTACAATCTGCTCTACTTCGCGCGCCTGTACCGTGTGCCCAACCCCGACGCCCAAATCGAGAAGTACCTCAAGTTGCTGGAGC
>JAHCIE010000019.1 GCA_026129385.1 Anaerolineae bacterium | reverse complement strand
CGTCCAGAGCGCGGCAAAGAGCGCCAGCCCCTTCTCCAGGAAATCCGGCGGGTTGGGCGGGAACGAATAGACCATGTGCCAGATGGGGGAGCCGGTGAAGCCGTTGACCACGGGCACGCCGAGCTTCGCCGCCGCCCGCGCCGTGTCGATCATGCGCTGCGCCGCGCGTTTCCGCACGCCGCCCGGCTCGCCGTCGCCCCAGATATCGGGTGGCAGGATACTCTGGTGGCGGGCGTCGATGGCAAAGTCGCTGACCGCCTGGCCGACCAGGTGGTTGCTGATGGCGACGCATTGGAGGTTGTAGCGGCGGAGAGTGTTCCAGACGGATTTGACGTAGCCGGGGTCGGTCAGGGCGCGCGGCACATCAAACTGCTGATTCCAGCAGGCCAGTTCCAGGCCATCGAAGCCCCATTGGCTGGCCTTGCGCGCCACCTCGTCGATGGTCAGGTCGGCCCACTGGCCGGTAAAGAGCGTAACAGGTCGCGGCACCCTCGCCTCCTTCGACATCGCTCTGGCATCGCCCCGCGTGGGGCAAGAAGGTACATGGAACGCAGCGGCCGGGCGTGTCGGCCGCCGGGCGTAGGATAACCCAATCGGCGCGTTTGGTCAACGCGCGCCTTGACGAGCCTGAGCTTAGCCCCTATTATCTGTCTGCCATCTGACCACCGACCACCGACCACCGACCACCGACCACTGACCACCGTGACCCTTCCCCTCAACCCTGCCTGGCGCGATGAGTTCGCGGCCCGCCTGCTGGCCTGGGGGTCGGGTCAGCGCGGCCACCTGCCGTGGCGCGCCGCCGCCGATGACGGCCGCCGTGACCCGTACCGCGTCTGGGTCGCCGAGATCATGCTGCAACAGACCGGCGTGACCACCGTCGGCCCGTACTACGACCGCTTCCTGGCGCGCTTCCCGACCGTCGCGACGCTGGCCGCCGCGCCCCTGGACGACGTGCTCAAGGCGTGGGAGGGCCTGGGCTACTACGCCCGCGCCCGCCACCTGCACCGCGCCGCCCAGATCGTGGTCGCCGAGCACGGCGGCCGGGTCCCCAGCGACGCCCACGCCCTGGCGCGGCTGCCGGGCATCGGCCGCTACACCCTGGGGGCCATTCTCAGCATCGCCTTCGGCCAGCCCGCCCCCATCCTCGACGGCAACGTGCGGCGCGTCCTGGCCCGGGTGTTCGCCATCACCGACAACGTGCGCGCCCCGGCCACCGAGCGGCGACTGTGGGCCTTGTCCGAGGCCCTCGTGCCGGCCGACGCGCCGGGCGCGTTCAACGAGGCCCTCATGGACCTGGGGGCGACGATCTGCATTGCGGCGCGGCCGCGCTGCCTGGCCTGCCCGGTCATGAGCCTGTGCCAGGGGCGAGCGATGGGTATCCAGGACGCGCTGCCGACGCGGCCGCCGCGCCGCCAGACGCCCCACTACGACGTGACGGCGGGTGTCATCTGGCGCGGCGACGAGTTCCTGGTCGCGCAGCGCCCGCTGGACAAGATGCTGGGCGGCCTGTGGGAGTTTCCGGGCGGCAAGTGCGACCCCGGCGAGACGCTGGCCGACTGCCTGCGCCGCGAGCTGCGCGAGGAGCTGGCGATTGAGGTGGCGGTGGGTGACGCGGTGACGGTGGTGCGCCACGCCTATACCCACTTCCGCATCACGCTGCACGCCTTCCACGGCCGCATCGTCAGCGGCGAGCCGCGCGCCGTCGAGGTCGCCGCCTTCGCCTGGACCACCCTGGCCGACGTGGACCGCTACGCCATGGCCGTCACCGACCAGCGGATTCTGGCCGCGCTGCGGCGCAGGTAGGGGCGGCCCCCCGTGGCCGCCCGCGTGCCCCCGTGGCCGCCCTCGCGCCTGGCGGCGACGTAGTCCCCAGAAGCGCCCAAGAGGATGGGACGCGGACGAATACCGATGAACCCGGACCAGGCAGGAGCAGCAGAGGCTAGACCTATGCGTGACGCAATCATGGCCGTCTTGCGGCGGCTGGACCGCGATCTGGATGGGGTAGTGTGGGTCATCACCGGCAGCGTGGGGTTGGCGTTGCAGGGGATGTCGCTGGAGCCGCGCGACGTGGACCTCCAAACGAACGAGGCGGGCGCGTATGAGATTCAGCGCCGCCTCGCCGCCTACACGACGCGCCCCGTCGCCTTCGTGGCCCGCGAGCGAACCCGCTCCCACTGGGGCGCGTTCGTCATCGATGGCATCGAGGTCGAGGTCATGGGCGACATCCAACAGCGCGCCCCCGACGGTGAGTGGGACCCCGCGCCCGACCTACCGCGCCTCGCCCGCTGGGTTGAGGTGGACGGCCTGCGCGTGCGTGTCCTGCCCCTGGCCTACGAGGCCGACGCCTACCGCCGCATGGGCCGAACCGAGAAGGCCGCGCTTATCCAGGCTTATGCCGACGCGAACGCGACCACTGACCACTGACGACCGACTACGGAAGAGTCGTTTCGGTGGTCGGTGGTCGGTGGTCGGTGGTCGGTGGTCGGTGGTCGGTCGTCATTCCCCGCACCAGCGCCGCGCCGTCTCGATGAGAACCTGCGCACACTGGACCACCGACTCTGCCTCCACCCACTCGTCGACGCTGTGCCAGCCGCCGCCGGTGTTGCCAAACAGCACCGTCGGGATGCCCGCCGCTTGCAGCAGGGCCGCGTCGGTCCACGCCGTCTGCCCCACCAGCGCGGGGGCGTGGCCCAGCACGCTCTCAGTCGCCGCCGCCACCGTGCGCGCGATGGGCGCGTCGGCGTCGATGCCGAACGGCTCGCGGCTGAACACCAGGCGGGCCGTGGCGCGGAAGGCTGGATCGTCAGCGGCCAGGCGGGCCAGGATGGCCTCGATCTCAGCCAGCACGGCCTGGGGCGTCTCGCCGCTGACGGTGCGCCGCTCTAGCTGGACCTGGCACACGTCGGGGTACATGCTCCACTCGCGCCCGCCCGATATCATCGAGGCATGGACCGACGGTGGCGTGACCAGGGCCGGGTGGGGTCGCGCCTGCAACGCGCGCCCGTAGTCCTCGAGCGCCACCAGGAAGCGGCCCATGTGGGTGATGGCGTCGACACCCTCGTTGGGGCGACTGCCGTGGGCGGCCCGGCCGGCCGTCTCGACCTCCACCCACACGAAGCCCCGGTGCGCCAGGCACAAGCCCAGGTCGGTCGGCTCGGTGACGATGGCCGCGTCGGCGGTGTAGGCTCGCACCAGGGCTTCCGTGCCGATGGAAACATATTCCTCGTCCACGACACACGCGATGAGCAGGTCGCCCTTCAGCTGGACGCCCGCCTCGCGGAGGGCGCGCGCCGTCCACAGCATGGCGGCGATACTGCCCTTCATGTCGGACGAGCCGCGACCCAGGATGTGACCGTCGCGCCGGCGCGGGGTGAACGGCTCGGCCATGCCCTCGACGCCGACGGTATCGACGTGGCCGTTGAGCATCAGCGAGCGCCCGCCGCCCGTCCCGCGCAGGATGCCGATGACGTTGGGGCGGCCAGGGGCCACTTCCTGGACCTCCACGGCGAGGCCTGCCTCGCGCAGGAAGTGGGCACAGTAGTCGGCGATGGCGGCCTCGCCGGGCGCGTGGGCGGCCAGGTCGGGGTTGATGGACGGGATGGCGATCAGGTCAGCCAGGGTCGCCAGGACAGCCTCACTGCTGAGAGGAACAGAACGGCTCACACAACCTCCAGGGGTGGGATGGGGAATGGCCTGAATTGTGTCGCACACGGGGAACGTGTCAAGGCCGCCTGTCGCGGTGAAACTTTACTTCTCCTGGTGCGTGCTTACACTTAGCCGCACCGTGCCGCCTGCCGTTCATCGAGACGAATCAGCCCATGCCCACGGCCCCCGCGCCCCCCTCGGACAAACCGCCGCGCTTCGCTGCCTTCAAATATCACGACTTCCGCCTCATGTGGGCCGGCCAGTTGATCTCGGGCGCCGGCACCCAGATGCAGTTCGTCGCGCTCAACTATCAGATCTACGAGCTGACCGGCAGCCCCGTCTACCTGGGACTGACCGGCCTGGTGCGCGTGGTCCCCATCGTCATCTTCTCGCTCCTGGGCGGCGTCATCGCCGACAACGTCGATCGCCGCAAGCTGCTGCTCGTCACCCAGACGATCATGATGCTGATTGCAGCAGTGCTGGGCGCGCTGACCAACGCTCAGATCATCACACCCCTGATGATCTATGCCCTGACCGCCATAGGCGCGGCGGCCGTCGCCTTCGACAGCCCCGCCCGCCAGTCCATCGCCCCCAACCTTGTGCCCCGCGAGGCATTCAGCAACGCCGTCAGCCTCAATACCATCGCCTGGCAGGGAGCCAATATTGCCGGGCCGATGCTGGCAGGCTTTGTCATCCAGCGTCTCGGCATCGGCCTGGTGTACTGGATCAATGCCCTGTCCTTCGTTGCCGTGCTGGTCGCCCTGGCGCTACTGCACACCCGTTTCACCGTGACTGAGAAGCGCGACGTCAGCTTCGGCGCGCTGAAGGAGGGCTGGAAGTTCGTCTTCAGCCAGCCCCTCGTTCGCGTCACCATGCTGCTCGACTTCGTGGCGACCTTCTTCTCGTCGGCCAACCAGTTGCTGCCCATCTTCGCGAAAGATATCCTGGACGTGGGGGCGCAGGGGTTCGGCATTCTGTCGGCGGCGTCGGCCGTCGGCGCAGTGAGCGCGAGCCTGGTCATGTCCTTCATCCCGCGCCTGCGCCACCAGGGGCCGCTACTGCTCATCGCCGTGGCCCTCTACGGCCTGGGGACGGTCGTCTTCGGCGCGTCGCGTATGTTCTGGCTATCCTTCGCCGCGCTGGGCCTGATCGGCGCCGCCGACATCGTCAGCACCGTCATCCGCCAGACCATCCGCCAGCTCGTGACGCCCGACCGGCTGCGCGGGCGCATGGTGTCAGTCAACATGGTCTTCTTCATGGGCGGCCCGCAACTGGGCGAGCTAGAGTCGGGATTGTTGGCGGCCGCCGTCGGCGGGCCACTGTCCGTCGTGATCGGCGGCGTCGCCACCATCATCATCACCGCCTGGACCGCCCTCGCCTCCACGCCGCTACGCACCTACGACGAGCATCCCCCCGAGCCGCCCACCGCCCTGGAAACACCGACGGCCCAGCCTGCGACAGGCGCATCACTGACGCCAGGGGGACAATAGAACGCGCCCGCCCGCGACCTCATCGCCGAGGACGCATCTCAACCCCACTCCCTCAGCCTGAGTACGCCACCCGGTACAGCACGCCCGCCTGATCGTCGGACACGATGAGGCTGCCGTCAGGGGCGACGATGACGCCCGCGACGCGCCCCCAACGCTGCCCGTTCGGGAATTGCCAGCCGGTGACGAAGTCCTCTGCGCCGACCGCCTGCCCACCCTCAAAGCGGATGCGCAGCAGCTTCGGCTCGGCGGGTGGCTGGCGGTTCCACGAGCCGTGCTGGGCGACGATCGCGTTGCCCAGGTACGCGGCGGGGAACTGGCTGCCCGTGTAGAAGGCCAGCCCCAGCGGGGCGGCGTGCGCGCCGATGGGCACGGTGGGCGGCGTGATATTGCTGCAATCGGCGCCGGGCGTCTGGGGCGTGGCGTTGGGCGGCAGGCAGCGCGGCCAGCCGAAGTCTTGCCCCTGGCCGACGATGGTCACCAGGTCGGGCGGGATATCGTTGCCCTGGTTGTCGCGTTCGTTCACCGTCGCCCACAGACGGCTGGTCCCCGGCTGGAAGGCCAGGCCGACGGCATTGCGCAGGCCCCAGGCGAAACGCTCGTAGCCGCTGCCGTCGGGGTTGTAGCGCAGCACGGCGGCCCGCCGCTCGTCCTGCTCCTGGCAAATGTTGCACGACGAGCCGACCGACACGTACATCTTGCCGTCGGGGCCAAAGACGACGGTGCGCGTGAAGTGGCCGCCGCCGCTCGGTAGCGTGACGACGGTCTCGCGCCCGCCGGGCGGGCCATCGGGCGTGTAGCGATAGCGGCTGATGCGGTCCGTCTCCCCCACGTACAGGTACACGCCGTCAGTCGCCTGGTACAGGGCCAGGCTTGTCGGAGCGTTGAGGCCGCTCAGGATGGGGGCGGGCGCGGCCCCGGTCGGCTGAAGCGCGCCGTTGACGGTCGGGTAGCGGTAGACGCTGCCGGTCTGGTCCGCCACTAGCAGATTGCCTGCCGCGTCGAAAGTCATGAAGCGCGGCTGACGTAGTCCGGCGGCCACCACCGACACGCTAACGCCCTGGGGGGCGCGCATCGCCCGCGCCGGCATGTTGATGCCGGGCGGCACGCTCAGCGTCGTATCTACGAGGCTGATGGGTGGGAGACTCGGCGCGCTGGTGTCGCCGCCGCGCGTCACGGACCCCACGTTCCCATAGTCAGCGTTGGTGACATAATAGACACGTACCTCGCCGCTGCCCAGGTTCTCGGCGCGCTGCGCCGCGTAGGCCACGCCTTCGACGGTCAGGTTGAACTCCGGCGAGTTGGGCACGAAGCCGTCGGCGAAGATGCGCTTCTGAAGGGCGGCATTGGGGTTGAACTGGATGACCTGGCGGCCCTCGCCCTCGGCCAGCAGCGTGTTGGGCACACGTCCCCCGCTGCCTGCGCCGCGAGTAACGGATAGAATGTTGCCGTAATCGTTCCCCATGACATAGTAGACACGTACCTGGCCGCTGCCGAGGTTTTCGGCGCGCTGGCCTGAGTAGCCCGCGCCGTTGATGATCACCGAGAACTCCGGCGAGTTGGGCACGAAGCCATCGGCGAAGATGCGCTGCTGGAGGGCAGCGTTCGGGTTGAACTGGATAACCTGCTGCTTCTCCCCCGCAGCTAGCAGGGCGTCGGCGGGTGACGTGTCGGCATGGACGGTCGGGCGGCACGCGGCGGCGAGCAAAGTCAACGCAGCGGCGACCAGTAGGGCCAGCGCCAGTGCGCGGCGGGGCATCGATTCACGCATGGTATATATCTCACTCTCCCAACAGCGTCGCGACGGGAAGATACGTCTTGGGGCGAGTTGGACGTCGTGCCGTGGCGACGACTGCCACATCCGCTGCCCGAACCCGGTCCGGATTGCGGCGACTATGGATGCCCATTCATAGCCCAATTATAGCCGAACTCAGACCCTCTCGCATTTCGCCCGGCGCGCCGGTCGGCGGTATAATTCGACGGATATTGGAGCACCGGTTTCCCCATGAGTGACGATCTATACGCCATCCTGGGCGTCGCCGCCAACGCGACGCCCGACCAAATCGAGGCGGCCTACCGCACCCTCGCCCGCCAGTACCACCCCGACGTCAACCGTGCGCCGGAGGCGGCCGACCGCATGCGGGACATCAACGCCGCCTACCGAGTGTTGCGCGACCCCCAGCGCCGCGCGGAGTATGACCGCACGCGCCTGCTCACCCAGCGCGCCGCCGCGCCCGAGCGCCGCGCCGAGTGGCAGGATTTCGCGGCCTTCGAGGCGCGCCGCCCGCCGCCGCCCACAGCCCCCCCCACCGCTTCTGCGCCGCGCGTGTCCATGCCCCTCATCGTCGGTGGGGTGTTGGTGCTGTTGCTGGCCAGTCTGGCCCTGGTCGCCCTCGGTGGTCGTGGCGGGGACACGGGGCCTGCCTCAGCTACCCTGGCCGCTGGGGGTGGCGGCGCTGGTCCCGCCCGGTCCGCGACGCCGGTGCGCGCCGGCCAGCCGACCGCGACCGGGCCCGCCGTGATTCTGGCAGCGACAGGCCCGACGGCGACCCTGCCGCCGGCTGTGTCCAGCACGCCGCGCTCGTCAGCGACACCGAGCATCACGCCGACCCCCACCGAGACAGCCACCGAGACGCCGACGCCGACCGACACACCGACGGTCGCGCCCCCTCGCCCCGTCGGCCCCCCCCTGGCAGTGACGGCCGGTGAGTTCTACAACGAGCAGGAAACTCGCGCCGGTGGGCGCAAGTTTCAGATCAAGTTGAACATCCTGAATCAGGGGCCGCAGACGTTGAATCCGCCCTGGCGGCCGCGCTTCCTGGTATACGCGGGCGAGCGTCCCAAGGGCTGGGTCGAGGCCAACTATTATGGGCCGGAGGCGGGCGGTGTGGACATCTCCCAGCAGCAGCCCCTGCCGCCCGGCCAGCAGCAAACCTGGGCCTGGTACACCATCACCGCTGGCCCCGACGAGTGGGTGCGCCAGATCGAGTTCAGCGCCCTCGGCACACGCTGGACCTGGACCTTCGACCCCGCCTTCCAGAATGCCCAGTTGAGCATCGGCCGCTGATTGTTCGGAGCCTGCATGGACCTGTCCCACCTCAACGACCGCCAGCGCGAGGCCGTCACCGCTCCCGATGGCCCCACCCTCGTCCTGGCCGGGCCTGGTTCCGGCAAGACCCGCGTCCTCACCTACCGCGTCGCTCACCTGGTCAAGGACCGGGGCGTGTCACCGCGCGCCATCATGGCCGTGACCTTCACCAACAAGGCGGCGCGGGAGATGAAGGCGCGGCTGGGCAAGGTCATCGGTGAGGCAGCCCTGGCCGAGCTGACCATCGGCACGTTCCACGCCGTGTGCGCCCGCATCCTGCGGGTCGATGGGCAGTACGTTGGCCTGGAGCGCGCCTTCGTCATCTTCGACACCGACGACCAGACGGCCCTGGTCAAGCGCATCGTCCAGGACCTCAACCTCAACGACAAGCTGTACCGCCCGGCGGCCCTGTTGGGGGCCATCTCCAACGCCAAGAACGACCTCATCCCGCCCGAGGCTTACACCCCACCCACCCACAGGCACGAGATTGCCCGCCGCGTGTACGAGCGCTATCAGGCCGCCCTGCTCACCAACAACGCCGTCGACTTCGACGACCTGCTGATGAAGACGGCCGAGCTACTACGCGACAACCCGGCCGTACTGGACAAGTACCGCCGCCGTTACGCCCATATCCTGGTCGACGAGTTTCAGGACACCAACAGCGCGCAGTACCAGCTCGTGCGTCTGCTGGCGGGCGACGGCGGCAACCTGTTCGTCGTGGGCGACGAGGATCAATCGATCTACTCCTGGCGTGGCGCGGACTTCCGCAACGTGATGCGCTTCCGCGATGACTACCCGGAGGCGCAGGTCATCCTGCTAGAGCAGAACTACCGCTCCTCCAAGAACATCCTCGACGCGGCCCAGGGCGTCATCCGTAGCAACCGCATGCGCCACCCCAAGGCGCTGTGGACCGAGAAGGACGCGGGGCTGAAGATCCAGGTCTACGAGGCGTACAACGAGCAGGAGGAGGCTGATTACGTGGTTGGCGAGATCCAGCGCCTGGTAGCTCGCCAGCAGGCGCGCTATAGCGACATGGCCGTCATGTATCGCACCAACGCCCAGTCGCGCGTCGCTGGAAGACGCCTTCGTGCGGCGCAGCATCCCCTACAAGCTGGTCGGCTCGACGCGCTTCTACGAGCGGCGCGAGGTCAAGGACATCCTGGCCTACCTGCGCCTGGCCCACAACCCCTTCGACACCATCAGCTTGCGCCGCGTCATCAACGTGCCGGGGCGCGGCATCGGCGACAAGACCATTGCCCTGCTGTGGGCGTGGGCCGAGCGCCTGGACGTACCGCCCTATACCGCCCTCAGCCTGCTGCGCGACTCCCATACCGCTGGTACGCCGCTGCCCATGCCCTCCCCCTTCGACAAGCGCGCCGAGCGCGCCCTGCTGGACTTCGCCGCCATCCTCGACGACATGGTGGCGGCCAAGCTGGCCCTGGACGTGCAGGCCCTCCTCGACCGCATCATCGAGCGCGTTGGCTACCAGGACTATCTGCGCGACGGGACGGCCGAGGGTGACAGTCGTTGGGAGAACGTGCTAGAACTGCGCACGGTGGCGGGCGACTACGCGGCGTTGCCACCCGACGAGGGCCTGCCGACGTTGTTGGAGGAGGTGTCCCTCGTCGCCGACGTGGACGAGCTGGACGAGAAGAAGGACGCCGTGACGCTGCTGACCCTCCACGCCGCCAAGGGGTTGGAGTATGGCACGGTGTTCCTGGTCGGCCTGGAAGAGGGCATCCTGCCCCACAAGCGCAGCCTGGAGGACCCATCGCCCGACGCGCTGGAGGAGGAGCGCCGCCTGGCCTACGTGGGCATGACCCGCGCCCAGGAGCGACTCTACCTGGTGTACGCCTTCCGCCGCGCCCTGTGGGGGCAGAGCAACCTCACCGGGCCGTCGCGCTTCCTGCGCGACGTGCCCCACACCCTGGTCGACGCCAGAACCGAGCGCAAGCTCGCGCCCCAGCCGCCCCGCCAGGGCATCGCCGCCAGCCGCGGCCTCGGGGGCCCGTCGAGCGCGTCCGCCGCCGGCCGCAACAGCTTCAAGTTCGGCGAGCGGCCCGCCGCCACCCCAGCCGCCGCCACCCCCGCCCCCGCCCGCTACCGCCCCGGCGACAAGGTGACCCACCCCGCCTTCGGCGACGGCACAGTCCTGGCGAGCAAGGCCAGCGGCGACGACGAGGAGGTGGACGTCATCTTCAAGGGCGGCGCCAAGAAGCTGCTGGGGAGCTATCTCAAGAAGAAGTAGAGAGGACGAAGGACGAAAGACCAACGACCAACAGGCCGGTCGCGTGGCCCTGCGTCCGTGGTCCCTGGTCCTTTACCACGAGCATCCACACCCACGAAAGGATTACCCCACCCATGGAACGCACCTTCGTCATGATCAAGCCCGACGGCGTGCAGCGCGGCCTCATCAGCGAGATTCTCGGCCGCCTCGAGCGCCGTGGCTTGAAGCTCGTCGCCATGAAGTTCATGCAGGTCAGCCGCCCGCTGGCCGAGGAGCACTACGCCATCCACAAGGGCAAGGGCTTCTACGACGGCCTCATCGAGTACATCACCTCGGGGCCGGTCGTGGCCTGCGTCGTCGAGGGGCCAAATGCCATCGCCCTGGTGCGCCAGACCGTCGGCGCCACCCGCCCCCACGAGGCCGCCCCCGGCACCATCCGCGGCGACCTGGCCGTCATGGTCGGCCGCAACCTGGTCCACGCCTCCGACGGCCCGGAGACTGCCACCACCGAGACCGCCCTATGGTTCACGCCCGACGAGCTGGTCGAGTGGGAGCAGCCCGCGCTGAAGTGGATCGTGGAGTAGGCGGGGCGACGACTGACCACCGACCACCGACCACCGCCAGAAGGTCGACAGTTGCAGGCTGGAAGGTAGGTGTCGGCCACTTTCAACCTTCAACTTGCAACTGTTCCGTGGTCGGTGGTCCCCGGTAGGCGCATGGAAGCGGAACTCGCGCGTCATAGCAGACCCCCTGGGGCGAGGCGGTGGGCCGCACGGATGCGGGGATTATAGCACCGCTGTGGTATAATCGTCCTCACCAGCCAGGAGGCGACGCATGACACGCGACGAGGTGGTGCAGCGGGCAAGGGAGCACGGCGCGCGCTTTATCCGGTTCTTGTATTGTGACACGGCGGGGGTGATTCGCGGCAAGGCTGTCCACATCGATATTCTCGGCGACCGGTTGCGTAACGGCGTGGGATTGCCGATCGCACTGCAAGGCCTAAACATCCTCGACCAGCTTCAGCCCGTCGAGAACCTCGGCCCCGTCGGCGAGGTGCGCCTCGTTCCCGACACGTCCACCTTCCACGCCCTGCCCTACGTCCCCCATCAGGCCGCCCTGACATGTGACTTCCTCGATAGCGATGGCGGGCCGTGGGCGCTCGACCCGCGCTCCCTGCTCCGCTACCACATCGACCGCGCCGCCACCCGCGGCCTGGGCGTCCAGCCCGCCTTCGAGAACGAGTTCACGCTGCTGAACCGCACGCCGGAGGGCCAATACGTCCCCTTCGACCAGTCGCCGACCTATAGCGCGGCGGGCATGACCAACGCGGCGGGCTTCATCGACGACCTGAGCGCGACCTTCGAGATGCAGGGGCTAACCGTCGAGCACTACCATCCCGAGGCGGGGCCAGGCCAGCAGGAGCTGACCATCCGCCACGCCGACGCCATGCGCGCCGCCGACAATCAGATCATCTTCCGCGAGACGGTGCGCGGCGTCGCCAGCAAGCACGGCATCCACGCCTCCTTCGCCCCCAAGCCCATCACCGATCAACCCGGCAACGGGGCGCACATCCACTTCAGCCTGTGGGACGCCGGCTTCAACCGCAACCGCCTCTACGACCCCGAGGCGCTGTATGGCCTGACGCCCCTGGCGCGCTCATTCCTGGCGGGCGTCCTGGCCCACCTGCCCGCGTTGACCGCCCTCACCTGCCCCACCTACAACTCCTACCGTCGCCTCCATCAGCCGCGCAGCTGGACGTCGGCCTTTACCGCCTGGGGGCCCGACAATCGCGAGGCGGCGGTGCGCGTGGCGTCGGGGCTGTGGGGAGCCGACGGGCGCACCGTCAACCTGGAGTTGCGCCCCGTAGACCCCAGCTGCAACCCGTACCTGGCCCTGGCGGGCCTGATCGCGGCCGGCATCGACGGCATCGACAAGGAGCTGGACCCCGGCGAGCCGGTCCAGGTGGACCCGGCCACCCTGTCCAACGAAGACCGCGAGGCGCGGGGCATCCGCCTGCTGCCCACCAACCAGATGGAGGCGATGCTCGCCCTGCGCGCCGACCCGGTCATGATGAACGCCCTGGGGCACGAGCTGGCCGCCGTCTACCTGGCGGTGCATACGTCGGAATACGCCGCCTTCCGCCGCGAGACAGCCGGCTTCGAGATTCAGCATCACCTGCTGAAGTTCTAGCGATCTTCAGACCTGACAGGTTTCCAAAACCTGTCAGGGCCCACCAGGAACCAGGTTAGAGTTTCCTCATCCCGCGCCGCCCGGCGTTAGAACCCATCCCCCTACCGCCTCAAACGATAGGACCGACCGCCGGCCGGCGCTGCGTGTTTGCCGCTGCGCTGAATGTGGTCATAATTGTGACACTGGCTTCTGGGAAGCGTTTCTCAGCGAGGTATCGCCATGCGTGCAGCGAAAATCGGGATTGTGCTTCTGGTATTGGGCAGCCTGCTCATGTGCAGCTTTGTCACGGGGGTTGTGCTGACAGGCGCGGCTCTGCGTCCCTCAACGACGAGCGCCCTGGCGCGGGTGCTGCCCGTGACCGACAGCTCGCAGCCGACCGGGACTGAGGACCGCTTCAAGGTGTTCTGGGAGGCGTGGCGGCTGGCGAAGGATAACTACGTCGACGAGAAGGCCACCGACGACCAGAAGATGACCTATGGCGCGATCCAGGGCATGCTCGATTCGTTTGGTGACCAGGGGCATACCCGCTTCCTCAGCCCGCAAGAAGCGGAACGCCAGGCGCAGTGGATTCAATCGTCGTTCACCGGCATCGGCGCGGAGGTCACGCGGCGCGACAATCGCCCGGTCATCGTCACCCCCATCGAGGGCACACCGGCCGAGAAGGCGGGCATCAAGCCCGGCGACGTGGTCATGAAGGTCGACGGCGTGGATACGGTGGACCTCAGCCTGGACGAGACCATCACCAAGATTCGCGGCCCCGAAGGCAGCAGCGTCACGCTGACCATCTATCGCCCCTCGACGAATGAGACGCTGGAAAAGACCATCACCCGCGCCAAGATTCAGGAGAAGATTGTCACCTGGGCGATGGTGCCGGGCACAACGGTGGCCCATGTCCGCCTCAACAAGTTCAGCCAGGGCGCGACCAAGGAGTTGCAGACGGCCATCGACGCCGCCAAGAAGGCGGGCGCGACGGGCATGATCTTCGACCTGCGCAGCAACCCCGGCGGCCTGCTCAACGAGGCCATTAGCGTCACCAGCCAGTTTGTGCCGGCTGGCAGCGTCGTTCTCAAGCAGCGCGAGCGCGGCGGCAAGACCACCGAGTATCAGGCGCAGCGAGGCGGCTCGGCCCTGGATATCCCGATGGTCGTTCTGATCAATCAGGGCTCGGCCAGCTCGGCCGAGATCGCAGCCGGCGCGCTCCAGTTCTACAACCGCGCTAAGCTGGTTGGCGAGACGACCTTCGGCACGGGCACAATCCTCTCGACCTTCAAGCTGTCCGATGGCTCGGAGTTGGTCCTGGGCACGGCCGAGTGGCTCACGCCCGGCGACCGCATGATTCGCCGCCAGGGCATCGACCCCGACGTGAAGCAGGAGCTTGGCCCCGACGCCCAACTCGTCACGCCCAGCACCCTCAAGACCATGACCGAGCAACAGGTCCAGAACGCCAACGACCTCCAATTCCAGGAGGCCCTGAAGCTGCTGAAGTAGACCATCGCCGGTTCCCGTAAGGGCAGGCCCCTGTGCCTGCCCTGGCCGCGTGCCTGCCCTGGCCCCGAATCAACGACGTGCCCGACCGAGGCGTTGGGGGACACCGTTGTCGCCGAGGTCGAGGGCGGCCACGGGGGGGCCGCCCCTACGTTCCATTGTCGGTTCCCCCCTATGCCCATCATCACCCTGACGACAGACTTCGGCGAGCAGGATGGCTACGTCGCCGCCATGCGCGGCGTGATTCTTGGTCTCACGCCCCACGCCACCCTCGTCGACGTCAGCCACGCTGTCGCCCCCGGCGCGATACGCCAGGGGGCGTACGTGTTGGCGACGGCAGCCCCCTACTTCCCCGCCGATACCGTCCATGTGGCCGTGGTCGATCCCGGCGTCGGCTCGGCGCGGCGGCCCCTCTTACTGCGCACACCCGCTGGCCTCTTTGTCGGTCCCGACAATGGCCTGCTAACGGAGACGGCGCGCCTGGCGTGGGGCGAGGCGGCGCGCGGCGAGGCGTATCACCTCAACCGTCCCGCCACCTGGCGGCCCCTCGTCAGCGCCACCTTCCACGGCCGCGACATCTTCGCCCCCGTCGCCGCCCGCCTCGCCCTCGGCGCGTCGCCGTCGGCCCTGGGCGATCCCATCCCCGACCCCGTGACGCTGCCGCCCCTCGACCCGACGCCGGTGCAAGGCGGTTGGCGCGGTGAGGTGCTGCACGTCGACCGCTTTGGCAATCTCATCACCACCCTGGAGGTTGCCCGGCTACCCGCGCCCCTGCTGCTCGGCCACACCGTCGTCGCGGTCGCCGGCCGCCGCGTCGCTCTGGCGCAGACCTTCAGCGATGTTGAGGTCGGCGGCCTCGTCGCCTACGTCGGCAGCAGCGGCCGCATCGAGATCGCCGTCCGCCAGGGTGACGCGGCGGCCACGCTTGGCGTCGGCGTCGGTACGCCCATCACCGTATGGACTCCCTAGGGGCAGCCTGCCCCCATAGGCATGGCGGGGAAAGTTGGACGCGCCGGGGTTTGCGGCTACAATCCAGCCAAGGAGGCCGCATGGACAGATTCATCATTGAGGGTGGCCGACCGATTGAGGGTCGCGTCACGCCCAGCGGGAACAAGAATGCCGCGCTGCCCCTCCTGGCGGCAGCGCTGCTGACCGACGAAACCCTGATTCTCCGCAATGTGCCGAGCATTCGCGACGTGCAGACGCTGTGTGAACTGCTCGCCGACCTGGGGCTGACGGTGCGCCAGCCCGAGTTGCATACCATCGAGATAACAGGCGGCGGCTTGCGGCACGCCACCCTGGACCCCGAACGTTGCCGCCAGATTCGCGCCTCTATCCTGCTGGCTGGCCCGCTGCTGGCCCGCACCGGCCACGTCGAGCTTCCGCCACCCGGCGGCGACATCATCGGCCGCCGCCGCATCGACACCCATCTACGGGCGATGGAAAATCTCGGCGCGCAAGTCAGCATGGACGGAACCATCGTCATGCGCGCGCGTGGCCTCAAGGGCGCTGACATGGTCCTCGACGAAATGAGCGTCACCGGGACCGAGAACGCTTTGCTGGCCGCCGTGCTGGCCCAGGGAACGAGCATCATTCGCAATGCCGCCTCCGAGCCTCACGTCCAGGACCTGGCGAATTGCCTCAACCAGATGGGCGCGCACATCCAGGGCGTCGGGACCAACACCCTGACCGTCGAGGGCGTCGACCACTTGCACGGCGCGGACTTCCGCGTCTCGCCCGACTATGTAGAGATTGGCAGCTGGATCGGCCTGGGGAGCATTACCGAAGGCGAGCTGCGTATCTGCTGCGTCGAGCCGGAGCACCTGCGCATGACGCGCCTCATCTTTGAGCAGCGCCTGGGGGCGAAGATGTGGCTCGACGGCGAGGACCTGGTCATCCCCGGCGGTCAGTGCCTGGAGATCCGCGACGATGCGGGCGGTTCCGTACCCAAAATCGACGACATGCCCTGGCCGGGCTTCCCCGCCGACCTAATGAGTATTGCCCTGGTCGTCGCGACCCAGGCGCGCGGCACGATCCTCATCCACGAGAAGATGTTCGAGAGCCGCATGTACTTCGTCGACCGGCTCATCGACATGGGCGCGCGCATCGTGCTGTGCGATCCACATCGTGCCGTCGTAGTGGGACCCAGCCGCCTCCGCGCCGATCCTACGGGGATGCCCAGCCCGGACATCCGCGCTGGTATGGCGCTACTCCTGGCGGCCCTGGCCGCCGAGGGGCGCAGCATCATCAGTAACATCCGCCAGATCGACCGTGGCTACGAACGCCTGGATGACAAGCTGCGCGCTCTGGGGGCGTCGATAGAGAGGGCGTAAAGTTGACTGACGACCCTCATTGCGCCTATAATTTGGCGTCTTAATGCCTGACGAAGCAAGGAGTTTTCGATGCCCAAGCGCACGTTTCAGCCGAAGAAGCGCCAGCGGATGCGCGTCCACGGCTTTCGCGCCCGTATGGCGACCACCGACGGCCGCCGCGTGTTGAAGGCCCGCCGGCTCAAGGGCCGCAAGCGCCTTATTCCGACCAGTATCAATAGCAAGTAAGGCGCTTGTCAGGTGTCAAGGGTTGTCTCACGCAAGCCTGCCGGGGTGACTGCTCCTTGACGCCTGACCTTTAGCGCCGAGTCTCGCATGGATCGGCCGTCCCGCCTGCGGCGTAACGAAGATTTCCAGCGCGTGCGGCGCGAGGGCCGCTCCTACTCCTCAGCCTGGCTGGTGATGGTGATAGCCCCGAATGGCCTCGACTACAGCCGTTTCGGGTTTGCCGTGGGCAAGCGGATTGGCAAGGCGGTGACGCGCAACCGCGTGAAGCGTCGACTGCGTGAGGCCGTTCGGCTTCGGCAACCCCAGGTAGCCAAGGGATGGGATGTCCTCCTGATCGTGCGCGATCCCATGACCGAGGTGCCCTTCCAGGAGTTGGATGACGCACTTACCCAGCTCCTACGACGCGCCCGAATACTGAATGCGATAGGAGAGGAGGAGCCGCATCATGAAGACCCTCGCTCTGGGCCTCATTAGGCTCTACCAGAAGACGCTGTCGGTCTGGCTGCCTCCCTCGTGCCGGTTCCAACCGTCGTGTTCCCAGTATGGCTATGAGGCCATTGCCAAATATGGCGTGTGGCGCGGCGGGTGGTTGGCTGCCAAGCGCATCGCACGCTGCCACCCTTTGAACCCTGGCGGCTACGACCCCGTCCCCTAGGGGCGTGAGAAGGCAAAAGTTGTCATGTTTGAGATTTTTGGCACCCTGAGCACAATCGTCGCGGGCTGGCTGCAATGGGTCTACTCCATTGTCGGCAGCTACGGCTGGACGATTATCATCTTTGGCATCCTGGTGCGCCTCATCACCTGGCCCCTCCAGTTGACGCAGATGCGCTCGGCGCGAGCCATGGCCGCGCTAGCCCCCCAGATGGAGGTGCTGAAGAAGAAGTACAAGGATGACCGAGAGAAGCTGTCCCAGGCGCAGATGGAGTTGTATCGCGAGGCGGGGGTCAACCCGCTGGGCGGTTGCCTCCCGATGCTGATCCAGTTCCCCATTCTCATCATCCTGTACCAGGCGATTCAGAAGCTGGCCCAGAACCCTGATTTCAACGCCCCCTTCTTGTGGATTCCCAGCCTGGCCCACCCCGAAGGCATCCCGCCTATCTGGCCGTTTACCCAATTCTACCCCACCATCGACGCGGCGACCTATTTCTTCCCCATTCTCATCCTGCTCATGCTCGCCACGAGCCTGATTCAGCAATCGATGATGCCGCAGACGTCAGCGGACCCGCAGTCGAAGCAGATGGGCTCGACCATGAAGTATATGGGCATCTTCTTCACCTTCATCTTCCTCCCGCTGCCGTCCGGCTTGACCCTCTACTACGTGACGCAGAACGTTGTCGGCATCATCCTCCAGTACCTGTTTATGGGGGCCAGCGGCCTGCCGATCCCCAACCCGCCGTGGATTCGCGAGCCGAAGTCCCTGGTCATCAGCGGTACAGCCACAGCGGCGGCCGAGGCCAGCACGAACGTATTGTCCACCCCATCCACTTCAACCAATGGGCAGTCGGCCGAGACTCAGCCACCTGCCCAGGCCGCCGACAAGAGGCGCACGAATGTCCGAAGCAACAAGAAACGTAGAAGCTAGAGGCAAGAACGTCGAGGACGCCATCCAGAGGGGGCTGGCGCAACTGGGAGTCCGCCGCGATCAGGTTGACATCACCGTTCTCACCGAAGGTAGTCGTGGCATCCTCGGCATTGGCGCCGAAGATGCTCGCGTGCGGCTGACGGTACTCGCCGTTATCCCCCCGCCCCCCGCTCGCCAGGCGGAGGCAGCCGCCCCCCGCTCCGTCGCCCCGCCGCCACCTGCCGCAGAGTGGGACGACGACGAGGATGAGGACGAGGACGAGGACGAAGACGAAGCGGACGACCTGGACGAGATGCCCGAGCGCATCGCGGCGGGCGAGGGCGCGGCTGTCGAGCAGCTGGCCGCCCAGACCGTGCGCGAGATCGTCAGCCGCATGGGCCTCAGGGCCACCGTCACCGGCCGCCAGTCGCCGCCCGAAGAGGGTGACGAGAGCGTCGCCTATCTGGTCGACGTGCGAGGCTCGGACCTCACCTCGCTGGTCGGGCGACGCGGTGAGGGGCTGGACGCGCTCCAATTCCTGACCCGCCTCATCGTCCAGCATCGCACCGGTGAGTGGGCCAGCATCGTCGTCGACGTGGATGGCTACCGTGAGCGCCGCGCCGAGAACCTGCGCCGCACCGCTCAGCAGATGGCCGAGCGTGTCAAGCGCGACGGCCGCTCCATTTCCCTGGAGCCGATGCCGCCCTACGAACGCCGCATCATCCACCTGACCCTACGCAACGACCCTGACGTGATGACGGTCAGCGTCGGTGAGGGTGACGCTCGTAAGGTGACGATTCGCCCCAAGAAATAAGGCGCGCATGACCCCCCCTGACTACGTCGTCGTCGGCCATGTGCCAGAAGACCTCCGCCCCGGTGGTTTCACCGTGGGCGGCACCGCTACCTACGCCGCCGCCGCCGCCCAGCGCCTCGGCCGGACCGCCGCCATCGTTACCAGCGCCGCCGACGACCTCGACCCGACGCTGCTCCCGCCCGGCGTCCTGCTGCACCGCATCCCGTCCCCCCTCACCACAACCTTCGAGAACACATACCACGACGGCTACCGCACGCAGTTCCTGCGCGCCGTCGCGGGACCATTGGGCTGCGCCGATGTGCCTCCCACCTGGCGCACCGCCCCCATCGTCCATCTTGGTCCCCTCGCTCAGGAAGTTGACCCCGCACTGGTCGATTGCTTCCCGCTCGCCATTCGGGAACGACACCCCAGGGCTGGATGCGCGCCTGGGACGCCGAGGGCCGCGTGCGTTACACGCCCTGGACCTCGGCGCCCACGGTTCTGCGCCGCGCCAACGTGCTCATCTTCAGTGAGGAAGACGTGCGCCTGGACGAGCAGGTCATCAACCAGTTGACCGGTCTCGCCACCCTATCCGTGGTGACGCGCGGCCGGCGCGGGGCGGACGTGTGCGTTGATGGCAAGATGATCCACTTCCCCGCCTACGCGGCGACTGAGGTGGATCCGACGGGCGCGGGCGACGTCTTCGCTACCGCGTTCCTTATCCGCTACCAGGAGACCGGCGACTGGACCCAGGCGGCCGAGTTCGCCAACGCGGCCGCCTCCTTTGTCATCGAAGGCCCCGGCATCTCGACCCTGCCCACCCGCGAGCAGGTGCTGACGCGCATCCAGTCAGGCCGCATCATCACCACGGTTCGCTAGAGCAACATGCCGATGGGCCACGTCTACGCCCTCGCCAATCAGAAGGGCGGCGTCGGCAAGACGACCACCGCCGTCAGCCTGGCCGACGGCCTGGCGATCCGGGGCCAGCGCACGCTGCTCATCGACGTCGATCCCCAGGCCAACGCCACGAGTTCCCTCGGCTTCGATAAGCACCACATCGAGCGCTCCCTGTACGCCGCCCTGCTCCAGGACGTACCCTTGCGCGACATTCTCCTGCCCACGCCTCGCCCTCAACTGGCGCTGGCCCCCTCCGCGCCTACCCTGGCCGGGGCCGAGGTCGACCTGGTGTCGGAGCTAGGGCGCGAGTATCGGCTGCGCGACGCACTGGCCGCCGTGCGCGACGACTACGATTACGTCATCATCGACTGCCCGCCCAGCCTGGGCCTGCTAACCATCAACGCCCTCGCCGCGGCCGACGGCGTCATCATCCCCGTGCAGTGCGAGTATCTGCCGCTGGAAGGCTTGGCGATGCTCATGCAGACCATCGAACTGGTGCGGCGGCGGCTCAACCCGCGGCTGACCATCCAGGGGGTGATGATGACCATGTACGACGGGCGCACCAACCTGGCGCAGCAAGTGGTGGGCGAGGTGCGCGACCACTTCGGGGCGCGGCTATTCTCGACCATTGTGCCGCGTAGCGTGCGCCTCAGCGAAGCGCCCAGTTTTGGCCGCACCATCTTCCAATACGCGCCCTCCTCCCCCGGCGGCGTGGCGTATGCGCGCCTCGCCGACGAGCTGCTGGCGCGCGACAGCCGCTAAGGGTTTGCCATGTCCAAACCATTGGGACGCCTCGGGCGCGGCCTCGGTTCCCTCATTCCCGGCGCTGACGAGTCGCCCCCATCCCCATCCGGCCCAACCGTCATCCAGGTCTCAGTCGACGCCATCAGCCCCAACCCGTACCAGCCTCGTCACGTGGTCGATTCGGCGGCCATCGACGACCTGGCAGCCTCGATTCGCGCCCATGGCCTGATTCAGCCGCTGGTCGTCACGGCCCGCTCCGGCGGCTATCAGCTCATCGCCGGCGAGCGGCGCTGGACGGCGGCGCGACAGGCGGGGCTACAGACGGTGCCGGTCATCGTCAAGGAGGCCACGGCCCAGGCGATGCTGGAGCTGGCCCTGGTGGAGAATATCCAGCGCGCCGACCTCAACGTCCTGGAAGAGGCCGAGGCGTACCAACAGCTCAACGACGACTTCGGCCTGACCCACGACCAGATCGCCGATCGCGTTGGCAAGAGCCGCGTCGCCGTGACCAACACCATCCGCCTGTTACGCCTGGAGACGCCGCTACGCGAGGCCATTGCCCAGGGCCGTATCAGCGCCAATCATGGCCGCGCCTTGCTGCCCCTGACCGCCGACTTACAGGTGCGCGTGTTGGCCCTCGTCGAGCAGGGCGACCTGAACGCACGCCAGACCGAGGCCCTCGTGCGTCGCATCCAGGCCGAGGGACGCGCGCCCACCCCTGCCCCCACACCTACTGCCCCCGATGTGACCCGCCTGGAGGACGAGTTTCGCCAGGCCTTGGGCACGAAAGTGGACCTGGTACGCGGCAAGAAGGGTGGCCGACTGGTGATTCACTTCTACTCCGACGACGAGCTTCAGGGGCTATACGATGCCCTCATTGGCCGCCACGCCGACCGGGACA
>JAHCIE010000189.1 GCA_026129385.1 Anaerolineae bacterium | reverse complement strand
ACGAGTTCGACCAGGCCGTGGCCGACCTGGGTATGGACCTCGACACCCTCGGCAAACCGCTCCACAACATCATGGTACAAGCCGCCAGCCACCGTCCCTTCCGTCGCCAGCACGCCCACCTTGCCGCTGCGGGTCTGCAACGCGGCTGGCTTGACCGCGGGAACCATGCCGACGAAGGGGACAGGGAAGCCCTGGCGCAGGGAGGTGAGAGCGGCCGCCGAGGCGGTATTGCAGGCGACGACGATGAGCTTCGCGCCCTGGCCGATCAAGAAGGCGGCAACGGCGTGGCTCAGGCGGGTGATCTCGGCCGGGGGACGGGGTCCGTAGGGGCAATTGGCGCTGTCGGCGAAGTAGAGAAGGTCCTCGCCAGGCAGGAGGCGGCGAATCTCGCGCAGAACGGACAGGCCGCCGACGCCGGAGTCGAAGACCCCGACGGGTCGCGAGTTGGGCATCAACGGACAAAGGGCCAATGACGAAGGACCAAGGACCCAGAGCGCACCGCTGCGGCGGATTGCTCTTGCGTCATTGGCCCTTCGTCATCGGTCGTATGCTTAACGCTCACTGACGAGGCACAGCGGCTGCGTCACGCGGCGCGGTCCATACCGACGCGCTGGGCGCGATAGGCGGCCGCCTCCTCGACGAAGGCAGCGAACAACTGGCGCATCGACGGGTCCTCGATGGCGAGGACCTCGGGGTGCCACTGGACGCCGACCACGAAGTGGCCGTTGGGGCTTTCGATGCCCTCAATCAGGCCGTCGGAGGCCACAGCATTGACGACGAAACCGGGCGCCACGTCCTTAACCGCCTGGTGGTGCAGGCTGTTGACCTGGACGCGCGGCGCGCCAAAGATGCGCTCCAGGCGCGTGCCGGGCTGAACATCCACCATGTGGGCGCGATAGTGGCGCGGGCGTAGCAGGTGCCACTGGTGCACCAGATTCGACGGCCGCAGCGTGGGGAGGTCCTGATACAAGGTTCCCCCGGCCGTAACGTTCAGCATCTGCACGCCGCGACAGATAGCCAGGAGCGGCTTGCCCTCGGCCAGCGCCCACTGGGTCATGATCGTTTCCACACGATCACGCAGCACATCCACGTCCAGCAGATTGGGATGAGGCGCTTCGCCATAGCGGGCAGGATCCAGGTCGCCGCCGCCGGCCAGGAGCAAACCGTCCATCTGGTCGTAGAGGGTGCGCAGAGTGTTCTTATCCTGAAGCAGCGGCACCAGGAACGGCGCCCCGCCCACCTCTTCCACGGCCCAGGTATAGCTCTGGCTCATGGCGTAGCGTGGCGGGAATTTATCCTCTTTGGAGCGTTCGTTGTGCGTCGGGATGCCGATAAAAGGGAGCGGCATAATACCTACCTGTGCAAGCATAGAGGGTCGGCCAAGACAGTGCTCAATAGTATAGGCCTAACCCCGTCGCTTGTCAACGTTGCACGTTCTCATCTTTCGCGTAAACGCGCCTGAAGAAGACGGGCCAGCGACGTATACTTGGCGGCATGAACGCAGAGCCGACCCTGATCCATGAACGAGTAGATGACATCCCATTGTCGATCGGGCTGATGCAGCAGAAATCGTGGAACCGCCTGGAATTTCCCAGAGGTTGATGTACAATCGAGCCAGGAACAAGGACAGCGACCCGCGGGCTAGAGGTTCGCTAGGCGATCAGTCAGGAGGAAGGCGTGAAGCTAGTTACCAGCGCTGAGATGCGGCAGATTGAGAGCGCGGCCGAGGCGCAGGGTGTCTCCCTGGCCGACCTGATGGAGCAGGCGGGCGAGGCCGTCGCCGAGGTCATCCTGGGCGACTACGGCCCTGACCCCGGCATCGTGCTCGTTCTGGTCGGCCCCGGCAATAATGGCGGCGACGGCCTGGTGGCGGCGCGCTTCCTGGCCCAGGCGGGCGCGCCGGTGCGCGCCTACGTCTGGCGGCATCCCGCCGACGACCCTGTCTATGAGGCGGCCGCGTCGGCTGATGTGAAAATCACCCGCGCCGAGGACGACGCCGACGGCGCGGCCCTGGCCGTGGCCCTCGACGACGCTGACATCATCATCGACGCGCTGCTGGGCATCGGGACATCGCGGCCCATCGAGGGTGAGCTGGCCGACTTGATGGCCCGCGTGCGCGACGGCAAGCGCGACGACGCCGTGGTCATCGCCGTCGATGTGCCGAGCGGCGTCAACGCCGACACGGGCGCCGCCGACCCGGCGACCCTGGCCGCCGATACGACCGTCACCTTCGGCTTCCCCAAGCTGGGCTTGTTCCAATTCCCGGCCAATGGCCTGGCGGGCGAGGTGATCACTGCCCCCATCGGTCTGGAAGACGAGCTGGCGGGGGACGTGAAGGTGGAACTGATTGACGAGGACTGGGCGCAGGCGCACCTGCCGGCTCGCGCCGACGATTCCCACAAGGGCAGCTATGGCAAGGCGCTGGTCGTGGCGGGGTCGGTGAATTACGTGGGCGCGGCGGGACTGGCCGGCGCGGCAGCAACGCGGGTGGGGGCGGGGCTGGTGACGATGGCCGTGCCCCAGATGCTCTACCCCATCCTGGCGACGCGCCTGGCCGAGCCGACGTGGCTGCTGCTGCCCCATGAGATGGGCGCTATCAAAGGGGACGCGACCAAAGTCGTACTGGACAAGATCGGCGAGTATAAGGCGTTGCTGCTGGGGCCTGGGCTGGGCCACGAGAAGCACACTGTCGAGTTCGTGCGCGGCCTGCTGGCCGGGCGCAAGGCGGCCGCCCCGAAGGCGCGGCGCGTCGGCTTCCCTGGATACCACTGGCAACGCGCGCTACGTCGCGAGGCAGTGGACGGAGATCAGCGCTCGTTTCGGCCAGCTCGTAGACGGGCTGACGGCCCTGAATCAGTCGCGCCCGCCGCCAGGACTCGGCCACTGCCGTGGCGGTGAAGAAGAATCCGTCGGCGCCGGCCAGCCCCTGGCGGTAGGTGAGCCACTCTACCAGGCGGCGCGGGCCTGGGATGCCCCGGCTGACCCCACCGTGGTCCTGGACGACCACCGCCGCCTCGGCGGGCAGTCCGCGCCGCATCGCCCACACCCGCCGGGGCTGGCCCAGCCCGTGGATGTGGACGACATCGGGGCGTAGGTCCATCATAGCCTGGGCCAGGGATGGCTCTCTGGCGACGAGACGATACTCGATGCCGTTGCGGGTCAGGGTGGCATCGCGATGGAAGCCCTGAATGACGGCCATCCCGCCCGCGCCTGCCTCCAGCACGGCCTGTCCCCATCGCGTCTGCGTCGCGTAACGCGCCAGGACCTCGTCGGGGTTAGTGTCGTCGGGGTGATAGGCATAGTTGACCTGGACAATGCGCATAGGCTAGACTTGCCTCATGGACGATCAACGCCACGGTAAACCCACTAACATGCGCAAGTACGCCCGCCAGACGGAGCGCCACCTGGCCGTGGCTGTCGTACTCTTCATCACTATCGTCGCTGCGTTCCTCGTCTGGCTGTTCATGGGGGGCGAGGTGGCGCGCGCTGCGTTGGTCTGCTCCGTCGGCGGCGCGCTGCTCTTCGGTCTCCTCTACGGCCTGCTGGTTCTCCTCGGCCGCGTCAGCGATAGCGTCTGGCGACGCTGATTCCCCCGCTCATCACCCCGCGCGGGCGGCTTCGATGAAGCGGCGCACACGCTCGGTGTCCTTGCGCAGGGGATTATCAGCGCGGCTCGTCCCGGATTGGGAGTCGACGCCGGCCGGGCCGACGGCCTGGATGGCGGCGGCCACGTTGTCGGCGTGCAGCCCACCCGCCAGGATAACCGGCGTCAGCACGCTTTGTACGATGCGGCGGCTGATGGACCAGTCGTGGGTCAGGCCGGTGACGCCTATCTGGCCGCTGTCAGGGTCGCGGGAGTCGAGCAGGAGGTAGTCTACCACGCCGGCGAAATTGACGGCGACGTAGTAGGCCAGCGGCCCCGTGACGGCCACCGACTGCATGAGGGGCAGCCCTGGCAGCCGCCGCTTGACCCGATATGCGCCATCCGCGCTGAACTGCGCCAGCGGCGCGGCCAGGTGCAGAATATCGGGCTGGACGGCGCGGGCCATCGCCTCAATCTCGTCCAGGTCGTCGGCGATCGTCAGAGCCACTGTCTTGACCCCCGGTGGCACGGCGGCGAGAATGGCCCGCGCCGTGGCGAAGTCGACCTCATCGGGGGTGCGGCCCCGCACGCCCGCCACCAGGCCGATGTGGTCCGCGCCCAGCGTGGCGACCATAACCGCGTCGTCGGGCGTGGTGAGACCGTAGACCTGGACGATCACGCCTCCTCCAGCGCCTGGGCCAGGTCGGCGATGAGATCGTCGGGGTGCTCCAGGCCAATCGACAGGCGCAACAGGTTATCCGGCGTGCGGGTCGCTGGCCCTTCGATGGACTGGCGATGCTCGATCAGGCTCTCCACCCCGCCCAGGCTGGTGGCATGGGTGAACAGTCGCACCCGCGCTGCCACCCTCAGCGCCGCCGCCCGCCCGCCCCGCACCTGGATGGAGGCCATGCCGCCGAAGCCGCTCATCTGACCTGCTGCGACGGCGTGCTGTGGATGCGCTGCCAGCCCCGGATAGTGGACGACCTCGACCTTAGGGTGGTCGCTGAGGAACGCCACGACCTTCTCGGCATTCTCGGTGTGGGCGCGCACCCGTAGTGGCAGCGTGCTGATGCCGCGTAGTAGCAACCAGCAATCGAAGGGCGACGGGACAGCGCCGCCGTTGCGCTGGATGAGGCGAACGCGCTGGAAGAAGTCGTCATCCTCGCGAGCGACGAGCGCCCCGCCGGTCACGTCGGCGTGGCCGCCGAGATACTTGGTGGTCGAGTGCATGGCGATGTCCGCGCCCAGCGCCAGCGGCCGCTGCAAGACCGGCGTCGCCCACGTGTTGTCGACGACCACCCGCGCGCCGCCGCCCCGCGCCACGTCCACCACGCCCGCGATGTCCGTCACCCGCAGCAGGGGGTTGGACGGCGTCTCTACCCATACCAGCCGCGTCGTCGGGCGTAGCGCGGTGCGCACCGCGTCCAAGTCGGTCATGTCGACGAAGGTGGCCTGTAAGCCCCACGGCGCGAACAGGTCGCGCAGGAGTTGCGCCGTGTTGAAGTAGGCGTCGTTGGGCGCGACGACGTGGTCGCCCGGCGCGAGGGCCTGAACGACGGTCATCGTGGCCGCCGAGCCGGAGCCGAAGGTGGCCGCCACAACGCCGCCTTCCAGGGCGGCCAGGCGGGCTTCCAGAGCGGCGCGGTTGGGGTTGTCGGTGCGGGCGTAGACGAAGCCGTCGGGCGGCTCACCGTCGGCGCGACGGGTATAGGTCGTCGAGAGATAGATGGGCGGCACGATGGCCCCAACGGGGTCGGCGTCCAGCCCGGCGTGGATGGCGAGAGTCTCAAGGTTCATGGGGCAACTCACTGGCGTTGGCTGGGCTGCTTGAAGTTATGGTTGTGTTCACGATCTCACCCGTTACAGGCATGCCAGAAGAGGCGTCGCTGTCCGTCACTGGCCTGCTGTGGCATAATTCTGGCTCCGCCGGAATCGTAACGGTGGTCCTTACTGGAGTCAAAGTCGCTACCCCATGTGCCCCGCCTGCCACGAACTGTGCATGACCTGGCCGCTCACCACGCCGTTGGCCCTGTCGGCCGCGTTGCGTCTGGCGCGGGGCTTTGTCGCCGACGGCACGTTGGCCGTCGACGCCGACGCCGCCTCGCAACCCATGCCGCCCTTCGCCGAGGTCGAGCCGCAAGGCCCGTGGAGTGACGACCTGGAGTATCACTTCCATTGCCGTCACTGCGGCGAGAGGTTCACTCTCTTCGTCGAGACCCACCAGGGCAGCAGCGGCCAGTGGTTCGTGGAGCCATGAAAGAGTCCTACGCCATTGCCCACGAGTTGCACGCGCGGGCCGTCGCCCAGGGCGCGCGGTCGGATGTGTGCCTGTGCTGCGGCGCGGTCATCGTCGGCGGGCTGCCCGCCTGCTACGAGCTATTCGCCGAGTTGGGTGCGCAACGCTACATCGACCCTGCCTACGCCGCGCCGACCCTGTACGGCGTCGACGCCCACGCCTTGCAACACCCGGAGATCCACGGCAAGAAGAACAACGCCGCCCACCTGCTGCGCCTGCACTGGCTGTTCAGCCGTCACGAGATGGCCCGCGTCGGCGAGATTCCGCGCTGGTGGCACGACTGGCTCAACAGCGGCGACATCCCGCTGTTGGAGCCACCCCGCCAGCGCGGCGACCTGACCGTTATGGATGTCGCTGTCGCCCACTGCGTCGATGACTTCGCCCGCCTGATGGAAGCCTGGGCGCGCTCGGTCTACGCCGCCTGGGACGCGCACCACGCCTGGGCGGAGGCGGAGTTGCGGCGGTTGCTGCGATGATACCCCTTCGCTCACGCTGGATAGCCGCATCTAGCGCGGGCTGGCCGCGGAGGTGACCAGCCGCGGCGAGCGACGTAAGCCCGCAAGCGGGGCAACCGTTTCTTCTGTAGGAGCAGGGTTTCTCCGCCTA
>JAHCIE010000188.1 GCA_026129385.1 Anaerolineae bacterium | reverse complement strand
GGGGTATGGGTCACTTCAGGGTGGAACTGGATGCCGTAGAGGCCCTGACCGTCTCCTATCGCGGCTAAGGGCGAGCCGTCGCTGGTCGCCAGGCATACGAAGCCTGGCGGCATGGCCTCCACCCGGTCGCCGTGGCTCATCCACACGTCCAGGTGAGGCGGCAGGTTGGCGAACAGGCCATCGGCCTCAAGGACCTGGACCTCGCCGGGGCCATACTCGCGCCGACCGCTGGGCGCTACCTGGCCGCCGAGCGTGTGGGCCAGGAGCTGCATGCCGTAGCAGATGCCCAGCACGGGCCGCCCGCTGGCGGTAACGTAGTGGGGGAGGGTGGGCGCGCCGGGGTCGTAGACACTGGCCGGGCCGCCGGAAAGGACGAAGCCCCTGGGGTCGAGGGCCAGGACACGCTCGGCAGGCGCGTTCCAGGGCAGCATCTCGGCATAGACACCCAGCTCGCGCAGGCGGCGCGTAATCAGCTGGCTGTATTGCGAGCCGAAGTCAAGGACCACCAGCGTATCGTGACGCGGACGGGTGGTGTCGGTCATCGTCCTGCTTCTATGGCCCCGCCTCGCGGCCGACAGGCCCGATGGCGCGGCGCGTCCATTCCAATGGGTCGACGGCCACGCCGTTGACCCGCATCTCCCAGTGCAGATGCGGCCCGGTCGAGCGCCCCGTGGTCCCTACCGTGCCGAGGGTCTGCCCCGGCTTGACCAGCTGCCCCGGTTCCACGGCGAGGCTCGACAGGTGAAAGTAGCCGGAGTAGACGCCCCAACCGTGATCGATCCAGATGTTGTTGCCGCGCACCTTCATCGGCTCGGCGACAACGACCCGCCCGGCTGCTGGCGCCTGGATGGGCGTGCCGCTCGGCACGGCGTAGTCGATGCCGGTGTGGAAGTCGCGCAACGCGCCGCCGTCAAAGATGCGATACTGGCCGAAGCCCGCCGATGCGGGGGCCACGTTCGCCAGGGGCGACCGGAAGGCGCTCCCGCGCCACAGCGGCGTCTGCTCGTTCCACACGGCGCGCAACTGGGCCAGTTCCGGCCCCGTCACCTCCGGCTCCAACAGCTCGCGCTTGTCGGGCGGAATGTTCAGCGTAATGACTGACCCCGCGTTCGCCACGATCTGCACGCTCGCCGTCAGCGTCTGCGTGCGCCCCTGAGCGTCCGTTACCTCGACCTGGAGCGGCATTTCCCCGGCGGGCGCGTCGAGCGGGATACCCACCACGGCCCACGCCGCGTTGTCGGCCGGGTAGAAGGACAGGGCCATCCCACCAAGAGCGCCCCTGGCCTTGATAGCCCGGTCGCTGCGCACCGAGACAACCAGCGTCTTGCCCTGTCCCACACTGGGCGGGTCCACCCTGAGTGTCGCCTCCGCCGGGCGCAGGGTTGCCGTGGGCGTGGGCGTCGCCGTGGGTGTCAGGGTGGGCGTGGGCGTCGCCGTGGGTGTCGTGGTCGGGACGGGTGTCGGCGTTCGGCTCGGCCCCAGACTGAGCGACAGAACCTCACGGGGCAGCGCGGGCAGATCCGCCACACCGCTGCACGCCGCCAGAACCAACAGGCACGCTACCCCGGCGAGCCAGAGCAGCCGCCTCATGCCAGGCCTCGAATCTTACAGGACATTATACATCCGTCAGGGCAGAAACTCAACTCGTTTCTACATTTAGTGTGTGAATCTATTCCGGAACACAACCTGTAGGGGCAGCGATTACCTGCCCTCGTGGTGGGCGGGGCGGATGTGGTCATCCGCCGTGAGCAGGCTGGGCATGCGCCGACAGTATAGGCGTAAGCGTCCCGGTGGGCAACTCCCGCCTTAGCCGCGCCCGTCCGCTCGGCTCGCATCCTGCCCCTGGCCCATTCGGTGCTATAATGCTCCCTTGCCGCAGCACACTATCCATGAGGCAAGACGAAGGCATGGACCGTTTTGACGCGCCGGAGCTGCTCGACCTCAACGTGGGGACGCTGGCCGATGCGGCCGAGAGTCTGGGCGACCTGCGCCGCATCAATCGCTGGCTGGGCGGCACACGCGCCCTGACGCACCACCTCCTGCCCCGCGTCGCGGCGGCGGCCCGCGCCTCATCGCGCACGGTCGTTGTCGCCGACATCGGCACCGGCTCGGCCGATATCCCCATTGCCCTGGTCCGCTGGGCGCGGCGGCGCGGTATCCCGCTTCAAGTCCTGGCCGTCGACCTCAATCAGCGCCACCTGGCCCTGGCGCGCCCCGGGCTGGCTGCTTACCCGGAAGTGCGCCTCGTCGCCGCCGAAGGCGGGAACCTCCCCTGGCGCGATGGCGTCGATTACATAGTCGCGTCCCTGTTTCTGCACCACTTCCCGCCCGCCGACGTGGTGGGGCTGCTGCGTGGCTGGTACGCGACGGCGCGGCGCGGCGTCATCGCCAACGATCTCATCCGCGCCTGGCTGCCCTACCTGGGCTATTTCGCGCTGCGGCCGTTCATCGCCCGCAGCTACCTGACCCGCTACGACGCGCCCCTCTCCATTCGCCGCGCCTACACCCTCGGCGAGATGCGCGACATGGCGTGTCAGGCGGGCCTGCCGGCGCGGCTGTACTGGCACTGGCCGTGGCGGCTGGCGCTGGTCGCCGACAAAGAACCCGGTGTGTGAGTCGGGCCTTATCTTCTAGAGGAACCCTGTGGACAACCAGAATACCCTACTCGACAACCGTTACCGCCTGCTGGAGCAGGTAGGCGCGGGCGGCTCGGCCGTCGTGTACCGCGCGCGGGACGAGCGCCTCGGCCGCGACGTCGCCATCAAGGCTCTCCGCCCCCATCTGGCGCAGGACCCGGCCTACCTGGCGCGCTTCAGCCAGGAGGCGCAACGCGCCGCCCAGGTCAGCCACCCCCATATCGCCACGGTCCTTGACTTCAACGCCGACGCCGCGCAGCCCTATATTGTCATGGAGTACGTCGACGGGCAGCCAGCCCATCGACTGGCCCCGCTACCCATCGGCGACGCCGTGGAGTACGCCCGCCAGGCGGCCGACGCCCTGGCCTTCCTGCACCGCCGCCAGCTTGTCCACGGCGACGTGAAGCCTGACAATCTTCTCGTCGACAAGAACGGCCAGGTCAAGCTGGTGGACCTGGGCATTGCCCGCCCGACCGGAACCGCCGAGGCCGGCATGGTCCTGGGATCCCCCGCCTACATCGCCCCCGAGCGGCTGCAAGGCGCGCCCCTCTCGCCGCCGGCCGACGTGTACGGCCTGGGCGCGACCCTGTTCGAGATGCTGAGCGGGCGCCCCCCCTTCAGCGGCGCGTCGGGCCAGGAGGTTGCCGCCCAGAGTCTGACGGCCGAGCCACCTGCCCTGCAAGGCCTGCGGCCTGAAGTTCCGCTGCCGGTCGATGCCATCGTCACCAGGGCCATGGCGAAAGACCCCACGCGCCGCTACCAGGACATGGACTCCCTGGGGCGCGCGCTGGCGAGCCTGCAAATGAGCGCGGGGCAAACCACTGCCGCCCTGCCGGTGATGCCGGCGGCGGCGGTGACCGCCAGCCGCGTCATGGCCCCTCCGCCCCGGCCGCCGGCCGCCCCGCCGCCAACTTCTCCCGCTGCGCCGCAGGCCCAGTCGGAGGGCGGAGGCTGGCGGGTGGCCTTGTTCGCCCTGCTAGCTGCCCTGGCCGTGCTGATCCTGGGCATCGTGGGGCTGACTCTCTTCCGCCAGGTCTTCACCGGCGGCCAGCCCACGCCTGCCCCCACCGCCCTGGTCAACGCCACCGCCACGGCCGCGACGCCGACGACTGAGGCCACGAAGGCCGCGACGCCCACCCGCACCACCACGGCCACGCGCACTACGACGCCCAGCCCTACGCCGCGACCGGCCACAGCGACGGCCACCCCGCGCCCCCCCACCGCGACAGTCACGCCGCGCCCCGCGACAGCGACCGCGACGCCCGTTCCGCCGACGGCGACGCCGGTCCCGCCGACGGCCACCGCCGTTCCGCCGACGGCGACGCCGGTCCCACCGACGGCCACCGCCGTCCCGGCCACGGCGACTCGAACGCCCGCTCCGGCCACGGCGACTCGAACGCCCGCCCCACCCACGGCCACCAGCGCGGCGGCCAGCCGGACAGTGACCCCGAATGTCATTGGCATGTCGGAGGGTGGCGCGCAGCGAGCCTTGGAAACCGCAGGCCTGCAAATGGGGCACGTACTCAGTCAGGTCGTGCCCGGCCAGTCGGGCGGCCGCGTCTGGCAGCAGTCCATACCGCCGGGGGAGGCCGTCGCGCTGGGCACGCTGGTCAATCTGGTGATTGTTCGATAGCTCTGCGAGGGACGAGGGACAAAGGACCACAGACGAAGGACCAACGGGCTAATCCCCTTGGTCCTTCGTCCTTCACCCTCGGCCGCCTGCTACATCTCTGCGGCGGCGACCTGGACCTCGATGGGGTTGACCCGCCCCGTATCGCGCGCGAAGCCCTCGATATTGATGCGCGAGAGCAGCCACGCCGCGCCCAACAGGCCCAGCGCCTCCAGGCCGAAGATGATGCCGTAACTCAACCCTGGCGAGCCGGTGCTGTGCAACAGGATGTCGCGCAGCGCGCCGCCCAGGAAGATTCCCACGCCCCGTGACAGGAGAATCGTGATCGTCCACAGGCCGAGGAACGCGCCGGCTGCCGTGTCGGACGTCATCACCACCATCAGACTCAGGCCGCCATAGGTGTACAGGCCAAAGCCGACGCCAAACACGACCAGCGCTATCGTCACCAGGCGCGGCTGGGCCATCAACGCCGCCGCCGCCAGCGCGGCCATACCGGCGGCCATGATGCCCAGGCCTAGCCGAGTAACCGGCTTCTGCTGCTCTGGGGCGCGCCGCCGCCACAGCACGAGAATGGCGATCAGGGCCAGGGCTGTCGCCCCCTGCCAATAGGCCGAGTAGCGCGTCGTCTGCCCCACGTTTTGCGCCACGACTTCGGCCCCGAAAGGCTCCAGGATAGCGTCCTGCGCCCAGGCGGCCAGGGTCGCCAGGCCGAGGAAGGTGGCAAAGAGGCGCACGCGGCGGTCGGCCCAAATGCGGCCGAAGGTGGCGCGGAAGTCGGCCCCGGCGGCATCACTGGCGGCGGTGGCCGCCTCGCTGACGGCTGGCGCGCGTCGCTCTACGCCCAGGATGGCCAGGAACCAGAACAGGCCGCCGACAATTGCCGTCGCCAGTACCATCTGCCAGAACACCGCCAGGCTGAAGTCACGCATCCACACGCTGAAGACGATGGCGACGATGGGGAACAGCACAATGAGCGTCGTCTCCAGGGTCGTGATGGCCAGACCCTGGCGCGGCTTGGGCACCGAGTCGCGCACCAGGGCCAGAAACGGGCTGCCCGACAGGAGCGAGCCGCTGCCGTAGAGGACGAAGAAGGCCAGCGCCAGCAGCCAGCCCACCACGTCCCCTGCCGCAGCCGCGCCGGCCGCGACGAAGCGGGTCAGGCTGAGGCCCAGGAGTGGCATGGCCGCGACCATCATGCCTCGGCCCAGCCAGATGTAGGGCGTGCGGCGCAGGCCGAACAGGCGGCGGGTGTCGGAGCGGAAGCCTGCCCACAGGCTCAGCGGTGTGAACAGGTAGCGCAGCGCGATCAGCAGCGCGATGGGCCAGGCAGGCAAGCCGAGGGTGACGATCATGATGCGGTTCCAGATGGCCGTCACCAGGATGTCGCCCATTGCCGAGCCGATCTGAAACGAGCTCAGTTGCAGTAGCCGCCAGGGGTTGAACGGCGGTTCCGGGGGTGGGGTTGAGGCGGTCATAGCTGGATTCTCACCACGCGGACAGGCAGGGTGGGCATACTCTTAAACTATAGTCATGTGCGGCGGCCAGAGGCAATTCCGACGGGGCTAGCGCATCTTGACTGGCCTAAACTAATGCTACAACCCCTCCCCACCAACCAACGACACGCCCGACCGGGGCGACGCGGGCAACATCGCCGCCAGGGACGCAAGGGCGAATGTCGCCGCCCAGGACGAGGCCTACCCCCCGTGGCCGCCCCTACCCTCTTCTCTCCGCGTTCATCCGCGCTCGTCCGCGGCCGCGCCTCTTGGGCGGCGCCGGGTGACGGTCGCCGCCGGGGCTTGCCCGTGGGCGGCGAGACGGCTATACTGTGCGGGCTGCGTGACGCCCCCACAGGAGCCACGGATGTCCCCACGTCGCACGGCCCTCGCCCTGGCCCTCCTCCTCGCCCTGCTGCTCGCCCCCGCGGCCCTGGCGCAGGGACCGGTGGACTCACCGGCCGAGACCGACCCCACCACTGACCCCGAGACCGTCGCCCAGGCCATCGCCCCACCGGCGGCGGGCCAACTCCTCACCGACCCGACCGGCATCGCCTTTATCGAGAGCCTGCGTGCCCGGCGCTATGGCGGCGGCGACATCCAGCGGGGGCGCGTCATCGAAGACAACGACGATTTCACCCGCTACGCCATCACCTACCCCAGCGACGACCTGACCATCCAGGGCTTCATGAACGTGCCCAAGCGCGCCGAGCCGCCCTACGCCGCCGTCATCGTCGCCCACGGCTTCGTCAACCCCGACGCCTACCCCCTGCTGCCCTA
>JAHCIE010000187.1 GCA_026129385.1 Anaerolineae bacterium | reverse complement strand
CCCACTGTAAGTTGCGACTGAACGCTGCAGGAATCGTCGCTGCAGCCAAGCGGGCTACCGAAGACGTCGCACGCCGCGCCCTCCCAAATGGTTAGTACTGTGTCGAAGTTGCTGCCACAGGTGGCGGCGGCGAGGGTTCCGTCGGAAGGCGCTACCCAGCGGTACCAGACGGAGTGGCTATCGTGTTCCCCTCCACAACTTGTGGGGTCACTGCCTGGTGCGGTTGCTCCTCGCGTATCCTGGCGGTAGACCTGAGGCCAGGACGCCCAGCTCGGGATCGACACGGCGCCGGAGCAGGTGTCGTTACTGGGCGGTGGGATCGTAGGTGTAGGAGCGCTGCCGAAGGTCACTCTGCGTGCGGCATAGCCGGCGCCGAAGCTATTTCCGTTGGTGGCGCTATCTGTGATTTCCAGCCACCAATAATAGGGCTTGCCAGGCTCGAGGTGAGGGACATCGGCGCTGGAAGCGATTGTGAGAGAGTCGCGGTACCCAAGTGGGTCAGACGTCCAGAGGACAGACTGGGCGGCCAGGTCGTACAGGATGACTCGATAGCTATCTGTGGGGGTACTGCGGCGACGCCAGGTGAGGGTTGCCGGGAAAGCGACTGTGCCGCCGTCAGGTGGTCCGACAAGCGGCGCATCCGCGATATTGAGGACGCCGCCGCTAGCGGTCTGCCCGGTGGCATAACTGACGATGTCCGGCCCCAGCCAGTTATGGACGTACTCGGGGTGCGAGGTGTTCGGGCCGAAGTAGACGTAGTACTTGTCGCCCTGGGCCAGTGCGGGCGGGTTGGCGAACTGATAGTAACCGGCGCTGGTCGTCGTAGTCGTCAAGACGGTCTCGGTCGTCGTACTATTATAGCGGCGGAGGGCGAGCGTCTGACCGGGGGCAGGCGCGCCGGCGGCGAGTAGCTGGCCCTCGATTCGGCCAGCGGGTATGGTCGTCATTCCTGGGGTGGGCGTGAAGGTGGTGGTTGCCAGGTTAGTCGGCCTCGGGGTAGGCGTGCCGGTGGCTGTCGGGGTAGGCGTGGCCGTGGGCGTGCGGGACGGCGTTGGAGACGGTACGCTTGTCGCGGGAGAGACGGGCGTAGCAGACGGGGTGCTTGTCAGGGCCGGCGCGGGAGTCGACGTTGGTTGTCTGGCATCGTCGGCAAGAGAGGTGCCGTTGAGAAGGGCGGGCAGATAGACGCGGTAGAAGCGGGGTACCGCCTCCACATATGTAGCGAAAATGGGCGAGGATCCGCCACTTGACTCAACGCTCGCCTCAAGAATGTAGACACCGGCTACTGTCGGAGCGCGAAGGAGCAAGCCCACGCTCGTTTCCCCGAAGGGGCTGAGGCTCAGGCTGTGAGACGGGCTGTCCAACACGCGGCCATCCATGTCGGTCAGTGTAAACCGAAGTGTTGCATCGACTGTAACATTCGCTCTATTGATGAGCGTAACAGGCACCCGCACGGTAGTCCCAAGCTCTAGCTCGTGCGGCGGATCACCGACTCCAGCCACTGGGGGTACCACGCGCACCGACACACTGGGCCCCGTGAAAGTCGCCGAGCTTCCGGCGGCTGGGTCGGACATGTCGAGCTGCGCTGACGGGTAGCTAAACGGCAGAGCGGTCGCCCCATCGTAACGGATCACGTGGGTAATCTCTACCGTAGACTGTGGTTCGAGACTGCGCATCCAGACCAGGTTTTGTGAGTTCAGCATCGCGCCATTAGCCGCGATCACTTGGACGGCTTCAGGAAGAGGCTGCATGACCCGAATCTGGATTGTTTGGGTGAAGGGGTTGTCGATCCATAGATGGGGAACATAGGTCAAGGAGTCGGGACGCGTTTCAACACGCGAACGGATGGGATAAGGCAGCGTTGGCGCGTCGTTCGCTTGCTTCAAGCCCACCGGTATAGGGGCCTCGTCTCCGTTCTTGAGCGTATGCGTACGCGTCCACTGCGTACCTGTATGCGTGATGAAGTACGTACCAGTGTCTGTCGTCCCGAGTACATCCATCTCGATCGTGCTGTTTTCGTCCGGAGAGACACCCTGGCTGCCCCAGTTATAGTGCAATCGGGCCACATTACTGGCGCGCCCGGCTCCTGCTGCTACTCCTTCCTCCAGAAGAGGTTGGAAGCTTGTACCGAGAAATCCTGTCCGACCGTAAGCGCCGAGGACTTGATACGTAGTACGGTAGTCTGTCTGGTTACGCAGTGTCACATCTGAGTACGACTCGGTTTCCCACCACCACCACTTCCCGAAGAGCTTACTTGCTCGCCAGGTATCTTGTTCACGATACTGCTAACGCGTCAGCGATCGCAGTGCGAATGTTGCCGGAATGCCCATCGAGACCGTATATCGTGTTGACGTGAATCAGCGTAGCGTATCGAGGCACCCGCCCCCTGGGTGGCAAGTGCCATCATGCGCGCACCGGTCCTGACCCGTTCCAGTTGTCATTGCAGGTGCCTGGGCTCTCGACCGCGATCTGCAGCCATGACTCCCAGCGCCATCCGCATACGGAAAGCAGCATGATCGTACTTGCCTAAAGGAATCGGTGACCCAATCGCCATGCTGGCTCTCTCGATCCGGGTGCTGGTGAACCCGGCATCGCACGCCGTTGAACGCAAAGGCGAGTACGGCGTGGCCTGGCAGCATTTTTGCGAGATCGGTTGTGAGGCGCCGCCCGGTCTGGGGGAGCGATGGCAGAGTGGCTCAACAGGTCAGTCTCCTACCTGGCAACCTCGTGGGCGTCGCGTGTGGTAACCTGGTGATGAACTGGAGACATCGGACCCACTCAACCCCAGGATCCACGCACGCTGGAACATCTTGGCTCAATGAACTCCAAACCTGTGTGTCTACCAATTTCGCACCGAAGTAGGTATCGACACTAAGGGCGCTTTACGCCGCGATGTGCGCGTTCTGCGGCGATTACGGGCAGCTGCAGTGCAGTGCTGAACAGCAACCGCGTCCTGGGAGTTGTTCTGGAGCGCGAATGATGTGCCCCCATCCGCCGCAAGCCGCCAGGCAGGTTCATCTTCGCCATATCCTTCCCACATTCGAGACGTCGTCAAGCCCATCCGAGAGGATTTCCGATAAAGTCCAGCCACAGCGTCAGCGACAGGCTTGACCTGTCCTGAGGTCTTCTGCACCGTCCAGATATCATCGCGTGCCAGGCTTTCGCCCTCGCCTTTCACCTGGAAAGGTAGCGACTGTTATTATTAAGCGGCAGGCGGCGTACGCTGCCGCCAGGACAGCATCCTGAACGTACCCCACGAAGTCCTGCCTCGATCTGCTCAGGAGGCAGATGGACAGTGCGCGATGGGGAAGCGAGAATGTGCCAGTTCTGCTTCTCGGGTGACCCAGATTGCAGCTGGGAGGCTACCGTGCTCGTATAGCGCCCGACGTCGTCCATCTGTCCGGCGCCGCCCCACCTGACGGCTCCAGCCTGGATGGCCCCTGGCTTTGCTGTACCAGTGGACGATCGACAAGTGTAGCCGACGCGGCCCATCGGCACGCCGTTAGCGTCCGTGATGCGGCCGGAGATGGTGTAGCCGGGATGAAGAACGATATCCGCGTTGCTGACGCTTGGTGGAACTGCGACGTGCAGGGAAGCCGATGCTGCGTAGCCAGGTTTCTCCCCCCAGACGGTGTAGTCACCTGGGGGCAGATCACCAAAGGCATAGGCGCCGTCGCTTGAAGTCGTAATATTCCTACTTTGTAGACCATTCAAGTGAACATCTGCACTGGCTATGCCTCGTTGAGCTTCATCCAGGATGCGACCAGAAATCGTGTATGTCGGCGGTGCAGCGCCACCCCGGTCTTGAACGAAGACATGCCAATCCGTGAAACCAGACCGTGCAGAAGATCCTCCGAACTGAGGATGTCCTAGGTCGGAGAGATTCACGACTCGGAGGTTCCCATTGGCAAGATAGGCATAGCTGCCCGACGCGTCGATGCCATAGCCGCTCGAATTGACGCTGGCTATTTGGCGAGGACTGCCAGCGTTCGATACGTCGAAGACAAGCGTTGTACCGCTGTTATGCAAAAGATAGGCCCGCTGCCCGGCAACCCGAACGTCGTACGGCCAGCTACTGACTTCGCCAATGCGGCGGGGGTGGGTCGGGTCGGAAACGTCGATGACGAACATGGCGCCCGATGTGAGGTAGACGTAGTTGCCAACAAGGGCGAGACCGGGTTCGCCAAACCAGTTGCCATAGTCCGGCAGCGGGGCATCCAGAGCGCCCACCCGCGTGGGATGGGGGGGATCGGATACGTCGACAATCGTTAGGTCAGTCGCGCCACCGCGCAGATAAGCAAGGTGACCTGACACGCGAACGCGTGCATAGCCTGCCCCATCGGTATAGGTTCCGACCCGCGTCGGCTGTGTTGGGGAGGAGATATCGTAAATCTCAAGCCCCATATAGTGGCTGCGGTCATAGCCGTGCGCCACATACGCAAAGTGGCCCAGAACGAAGACATCTCGCGCGTAGGGGGAGGGTGCAGGCGGAGCAGGCGCAGCCACCTCAACTGGCGCGCTCAGATCAGAGACGTCGATGACGCGCAGCCCGCCAGGCCCTGCAGCCAAGTAAGCGACATCATCGACAACGTGAACGGCCTGAGCTGAGCCTGCGGTATCTAGATAACCAAGTTCCACCGGATTCTGCGGATTGGTGACATCCACGATGCGGAAGCCAGCCTCTTGGCCGGTGACGAAGGCATAGATGCCCGGCAGTGGCATAGCAGGATGCGCTGCTGATGCGTTGGGCCGGCCGCCTAATAGGATGGCAGCCACGACTAACCCTACTACAGCAAGAATTGGCACTTGCATCGTGCCTGTGGCGCGCGTCATTGCCCCCCCTTCCCAGCTGTGCCTGGGCAAATGCAAAAGCCGACCCTCTGGCTGTTCCAGTCAGGTCGGCTCTCGCTTGATTACATCATCTCTCCTGCCTAGCGCCAGCCCGTTGATCAACTACTTGCTGGTGCATACGCAGACAGTTTGCTTTACAGACAGGAAGTACTCCTCACACGGATTGTATAACAAGACATGAAGCTGTCAAGTTAGAGATGCGTAAAAAACCAGCCTACTTGAGGGCACCGACGACGGAGCGCCATTCACCTATGCAGGAACTGTGAAAGGTAGTCCACACCCCTTGACGAACCGAACATATGTGCTATATACTGGCTCCTGACACCTATCGCTGTCGTCTCTACCTTTGGAGGGGGTAAGATGCCAGGAGCCTCGGCATGCCCGCCCGCAAGTCGCGCCAACAGCGTCTCGACCACACCATCACCGTCATCCAGCACCGTCACGGGCCGCAGGCGCTCCGCCAGGGCGTCGCCCCTCCGACGTCGGTCCCCCATCTCTCGACCGGCTTCCTTCAGCTCGACGAGGCGCTTGGCATCGGCGGCATCCCCCGCGGCAAGCTCACCGTCCTGACCGGCGCCGCCACCTCCGGCAAGCGCACCCTCGCCACCCTCCTCCTGGCCCGCGCCCAGGGGCATCGCCACCTGCCCGTCGCCTACGTCGACGTGGACCACACCTGCAACCCCGACTATCTGGAGCGCTGTGGTGTCCACCTGCCCCAGCTGCTCGTCGCGCGCCCCAGCGATGGGCGGCAAGCCCTGGACATGGCCCTCAGCCTGGCGGAGCGGAGGGAGTGGGCGGCCGTCGTCTTCGACCACTGGGGCGCGCTGGCCTCCGATGCCCAGACCCATCGCCACGCCGTCGCCGCCCTGGACCACCTCGGCCCGCGCCTGGCCCAGTCGGGCGTGACCCTCATCGTGCTCGACGAGCCGGTTTCGCCCTGGCAGGGGCTGCTCTCGGCCCTGGGCACCGGCTCGGCCGCCTCGGCGCTAGGCCATCACGCCGCCGTCCGCCTCGCCCTGCGCCACGAGGACTGGTTCTGGGCCGGCCCCGACGTGCGCGGCTATCGCGTCCAGGTCCAGGTGCAGAAGAACAAGCTCGCCCCCGCCGGCAAGACCGTTAGCCTCGACATCCGCTTCAACGGCACGGTGCGCGGGGACGGTCTCTAGCCTATGGCCATCCTCACCTGCCTCATCCCCGCCTTCCCCGTCGCCCTCCTGGCGCGCTCGGACCCCGCTCTGGTCGAGCAATCCCTAGCCGTCGTCGGGCCGAATGACCACGTCCTGGCGGCCACGCCCGTTGCCCTCGAAGGTGGCGTCGTGCTGGGACAAAGCGCACGGCAGGCGAGGCTGGCCTGCCCCGACCTTCTGCTGCGGGACGTCGACCTGGCCGCGTGCCAGGCCGAGTTCGACGCCCTCCTCGCGCTCCTGGACGACTTCGCGGTGCGCGTCGAGCCGTCGGGCCTGGGCCGCGCCTTCCTCGACGTCCCCGACCTGGATGGCCCGAACGCCTTGCCCTTCTGCCAGTCCCTGGGTCGTCAGGTGCGGCAGGACTTCGGCGCCGCCCTCCAGCCCGCCCTCGGCTGCGACCAGGGCAAGTTCACCGCCCACGCCGCCGCGACCTACACCCGCCCCGGCTCGGTGCGGGTCGTGCTAGGCCCGGCCGAGCCGCCCTTCCTGCGCCCCCTGCCGGTGGGCCTGCTGCCCTTGCCCGACGAGAGCCAGCTGCAGCTGCGCTACCTCGGCCTGCACTGTCTT
>JAHCIE010000186.1 GCA_026129385.1 Anaerolineae bacterium | reverse complement strand
GAGCGCCTCGAATGGCTCGTATCACCGTTGAAGATTGCCTTGACCAAGTGGATAACCGCTTCGAATTGGTGCTCGTCGCCGCGCGTCGCGCGCGCGATCTGGCGCTTGGCAAGGAAGCGCTGGTTCCCTGGGGAAACGACAAGCCCACCGTCGTCGCGCTACGCGAGCTGGCCGAAGGCAAGCTCGATCATCTGAGCAAGCAAAAATATGCCCGCCCCGCCCCCACATCCCCCGAGCCGACTCCTTCCAGTATCGAGAACGCTGCGGTGGATGAATTGGAGTAATGGCAGGGTGACGGCGCGGATTAACTGAAATATCGTGGAAAAAGCTTTCATGAGCGCGCCGTTGCGAGAAGCCCGCAATCAAATTCAGCAGCTGCGTAAGCTAGCTGTCGATGATGAGTGGCTGGACGATTTGCAGCTGCGCATCGACGATCTCTGCACTATCGTCGGCGAATACCTGGAACTGGAACAGGTCGATCAATTACGTGAAGCCTGTCACTTCGCGGCCGAGGCCCATGCCGGCATCTACCGCAAGAGTGGCGAGCCCTACATCTTTCATCCGCTGGCTGTCGCTCGCATCCTCGCCAATGTCCGCTTCGACCTTGAAACACTGCAAGCGGCGCTCCTGCACGACGTCATTGAGGATACGCATTACAGCAAGGACCACATCAGTTCCCGCTTCGGGCCGGAAGTGGCCGACTTGGTGGACGGCGTCAGCAAACTGACCCAAATCCAATTCAATTCGAAGCTCGAAGCGCAAGCCGAGAATTTCCGCAAGATGTTCCTGGCGATGGCCAAGGACGTGCGGGTGGTGCTCATCAAGCTGGCCGACCGCCTGCACAATATGCGCACCCTGGGAGCGAAGGAAGGCCCCGCTCAGCGCCGCATCGCCCAGGAGACGATGGACATCTACGTGCCCCTCGCCAACCGTCTGGGTATCTGGCAGTTGAAGTGGGAACTGGAGGATCTGGCCTTCCGCTATCTCGAGCCTGATAAGTACCGCGAGATCGCCGCGAAGCTCAAGACCGCCCAGGCCGAGCGCGAGGAGCAGGTCAAGGTCATCATCAAGGTGCTGGAACAACGTTTGAGCGAAGAGGGCATCCAGGCCCAGATTACCGGGCGGCCTAAGCACATCGCCAGTATCTACCGCAAGATGATGCGCAAGAAAGTACCCCTGGAAGAGGTGTACGACCTGTATGCGGTGCGCGTGTTGGTGGATAGCGAGCGCGACTGCTACTCGGTGCTGGGCATCGTCCACGGCCTGTGGTCGCCGGTGCCTGGCGAGTTCGACGACTACATCGCCCGCCCCAAGGACAACCTCTACAAGTCGCTGCACACGGCGGTCATCGGCCCCGATGGCAAACCCTTCGAGGTACAGATTCGCACCCACGAGATGCACCAGGAGGCGGAGTACGGCATCGCCGCCCACTGGCGTTACAAGGAGCAGGGCAAGGCCGACCCCAAGCTCGACGAGAAGATTGCCTGGCTGCGCCAGATTCTCGACTGGCGGCGCGACGTGGACACGGCTACCGAGTATGTCGACGCCCTCAAGTCGGACGTGTTCCGCGACCAGGTGTACGTCTTCACTCCAAAGGGCGAGATTGTCGAGCTGCCGGCCGGCTCGACGCCCATCGACTTCGCCTATCACATCCACTCGGCGGTCGGCGACCGTTGTCGTGGCGCGCTGGTCAACGGGCGCATCGTCCCCCTGGACTATCAACTCAAGACCGGCGAGCGGGTCGAGATTCTTACCCACAAGAACGGCACGCCAAGCCGCGACTGGCTCAACCCCAACCTCGGCTACGTCCGCACCGCCCGCGCCCGGGAGAAGATTCGCTCCTTCTTCCGCCGCCAGCTCCGCTCCGAGAACATTCGCCAGGGCCGCGAGATGATCGACAAGGAGTTGAAGCGGTTAGGCCTGGAGAAAACGTCCTACGAGTCCATCGCCAGGCTGTTCAAGATCGACAAGGTGGACGACTTCCTGGCGAAGGTCGGCGAGGGTGACATCAATCTGGTGCAGGTGGCCGCCCGCCTGGGTGAGGTCACCAAGGACAAGGACAAGGACGAGCCGCTGACCCTGCCGGCCGCCTTGCCCCAATCCACGTCGGCCGAGGGCCTGACCATCGACGGCATTGGCTCGCTGATGACGCGCACCGCCCGCTGTTGCAACCCGCTGCCGGGCGAGGAGGTGGTCGGCTTCATCACGATGGGGCGCGGCCTGACGCTGCATCGGCCCGACTGCGCCCAGTTGGACCGCATGGACCCCGCCCGCCTGGTGCGCGCCTACTGGCCCGCCAACGGCCAGCAAGTGAGCCAGATCGCCATCCGCGTCGTCGCCATCGACCGCCCTGGCCTGGTGCGTGACATCTCCGACGTGGTCGCCAAGGACAACATCAACATGACGGCGGTCAGCACCTCCACCAACCCGCGCACGCGCATCGCCGTGGTGACGGCGGTGCTGGAGTTGACGGGCCTGTCGCAACTGAGCCGCGTCCTGGACAAGGTCGGCCGCCTGCCCAACGTGGTGGAGGCTAAGCGGGTGTAACAAGGGGAGACCATGCTCGACGGCTACCACCTGGAAGAGCGCGCGATGCGCGAGCAGAACCTGCGGCTGGCGCTGGCGCAGCTGAACCCGACGGTGGGCGACATCGACGGCAATGTGGCTCTCATCCGGCGCGGGCTGGCGCAGGCGCGAGCGGTCGGGGCGCAGATTGTCGCCTTCCCGGAGCTTGCCATCCCCGGCTACCCGCCGGAAGACCTGCTGATGAAGCCGGAGTTCATCCAGGCCAACCTGCACGCCCTCGAGACCCTGCTGCCCGACACGCGCGGCCTGACCGCCATCATCGGTTTCGTCGATGCTCAGGACGATATCTTCAACGCCGCCGCCATCTGCCACGACGGCGCGCTGGTCAGCGTCTACCACAAGCGCTACCTGCCCAACTACAGCGTCTTCGACGAGGACCGCTACTTCCAGGCGGGCCTGTTCAACCCCGTGTTCGTCGGCCACGGTGTCACCTTCGGGGTCACCATCTGCGAGGACATCTGGACGGCGACGACGCCGGCCGAGGTGCAGGCGCTGCTGGGCGGCGCGGAGTTGCTCATTAATCTGTCGTCGTCGCCGTACTACATGGCGAAGGGACTCGGCCGCGAGCGCATGATCGCCACGCGCGCTGCCGACAACGTGGCCGTGGTCGCCTACTGCAACCTGGTGGGCGGCCAGGACGAACTCATCTTCGACGGCGCGAGCCTGGTCTTCAACGCGGCGGGTGAGCTGATCGCACGCGGCAAGACCTTCGAGGAAGATTTCGTCGTTGTCGACATCGATATCGAGGATGTCTTCCGCCGCCGCCTCAAGGACCCGCGTCGCCGCAAGGAGAAGCTCGCTCACCTGAGCGATGCGCGCCTGGAAGCGATTGCCCTCGGCCCGCTGCCGGCCGCCGCGCGCCCGCCCCTGGACCATGCCCCCATCGCTGATGCGCCCCGCGACGAGGCTGAGGTGTACGGTGCGCTCCTGCTCGGCACGCGCGACTACGTGCGCAAGAACGGTTTCAAGCGCGTCTATATCGGCCTGTCGGGTGGTATCGACTCGGCGCTGACGGCGGCCATCGCCGTCGACGCGCTGGGCAAAGCGGCCGTGACCGGCGTCGCCATGCCGTCGCGCTACTCGTCGAGCCACAGCCTAGAGGACGCCCACGCCCTGGCCGCTAACCTGGACATCGAGTGCCTGGACGTGCCCATCGACGCCGCCTTCCAGGGCTACCTGGACATGCTGGCGGGGGTATTCGCCGGGGCGGAGCCAAACGTGGCCGAGGAGAACTTGCAGGCGCGCATTCGCGGCAACCTGCTCATGGCTCTGACCAACAAATTCGGCGGCCTGGTGCTGACGACGGGCAACAAGAGCGAGGTGTCCGTTGGCTATAGCACCCTGTACGGCGACATGGCGGGCGGCTTCACGCCCATCAAGGATATCTACAAGACCTACGTCTACAAGCTGGCGCGCTGGCGCAACGCCACCGCTGGCCGCATCCTCATCCCTGAGCGCAGCCTGACTAAGGCTCCCTCGGCCGAACTACGCCCCAATCAGACCGACCAGGACAGCCTGCCACCCTACGAGATGCTCGACCCCATCCTGGAAGCCTACGTGGAGGACGACCTGTCGTTGGACCAGATTGTGGCGCTGGGCTACGACCGCGCCACCGTCCAGCGCATCATCCGCATGGTCAACGTCAACGAGTACAAGCGCCGCCAGGCCCCGCCGGGGATCAAGATCACCGCCCGCGCGTTTGGCAAGGACCGCCGCCTGCCTATCACCAACGGCTTTCGCGGCTGGGGCAACGGCGCGCGTGACGCTGAGCCGGCGGTCACCCGCGCCAACACACCGCCCACGGAGAGGGGATGACAGCCGGTGACGCCAGCGGCGCGCTCCCTCGAAACCCTATTGACGCTTTGCGCGAGATCGGCCGGGCCATCAACTCCGCCTGGGGCCTGGACAGCAGCCTGGATCTCATCACGCGGCGCACCGCCCATCTGATGGGCATGGACTCGTGCTCTATCTATCTGCTCAGCGGCGACCGACTCACCCTCCAGGCATCTACCGGCCTGGATCGCGCCGCCCTGGGGCGCGGCTCGTTGCGCGTCGGCGAGGGACTAACCGGGTGGGCCGTCGCGCACGGCCAGGCCGTCGCCTCGTCGGACGCTGCCAGTGACCCCCGCTTCCAGTACGTCCCCGGCACCCGCGAGGAACGCTTCCAATCGCTGCTGGCCCTGCCCCTCGTTAACCAGGACCATATCATCGGGGCGATCAACGTCCAGACCCAGGCGCGCCACGAGTTCAGCCAGGCCGAGATCGACCTGCTGGCCCTCATCGGCGACCTGGCGGCGGGGGCATTGGAGAAGGCGATTCTCACCGAGCGGCTGCAACGCCAGGTCCAGGAGCTGACCGCCGTCCAGGAGGTGAGTCAGGCGGTTACGTCGTCCCTGTACCTGGAAGAGATGCTGGGCCTCATCGTCGAGCTGACGGCCAAGACGATGAACGTCCACTCGGCGTCCCTGGTCCTGTTCGACCAGCCCGAGGGCGAGCTGGTCATCCATGCCCGCCCCAACCTGAGCGCGGAATATCAGCGCCGGCCCCACCGCGCGCCGGGCGAAGGCATCGCGGGCGTGGTGGCCGAGACGCGGCGACCGGTCATCGTCGCCGACGTGCGCGAAGACTCGCGCTTCCGCGACCCGGAGCGAGCGCGGCGCGAGGGGCTATGCTCCCTGCTGGGCGTGCCGCTGGTCGTGCGCGACCGAGTGCGGGGCGTCCTGCGCTGCTACACCCAGCAACCCCACGCTTTCAGCGACACGGAGGTGGCGCTGCTGTCAACCCTGGCGAATCAGACGGCCCTGGCCATCGAGAATGCGCACCTATCGGTGCGCGCCGCTGTCGTCCAGGAGATGCATCATCGCGTCAAGAATAACCTGCAAACCGTCGCCATGCTGCTACGCTTGCAGATGAGTGACCCGAAGGCGGCCGCCGCGCGCCCGGCTTTGCAGGAGAGCATCAACCGCATCCTGAGCATCGCCGAGGTTCACGAGATACTGGCCGGAGCGTCACTGGGGATGGTGGATGTACGCGCGCTGGCCGAGCGGGTGTCGCGGGCCGTCAGCCGTAACATGCTGCGCCCCGACCAGCGGGTGGCGATCAGCGTCGGCGGCGACGCGCCCAGCCTGCCGTCCCAGCCGGCCACGTCCCTGGCCCTGGCTGTTGCTGAACTGGTGCAGAACAGCCTGGAACACGGGCTGGACGGGCGCAACGCAGGTCACATCCACATCGACATTTGCGACATGCCAGCCGCCGTGACCCTGGTGGTCACTGACGACGGGCGTGGCCTGCCGCCTGACTTCGACGCGGCGGTGCAGGCTAATCTCGGTATCCAGATCATCCGCACCCTGATCGAGGAAGATCTCGGGGGTACGTTCCGCTACGCGGCGGGCGCGTCGGGCGGGGCCGCGGCCACGTTGACCATTCCACGAGGAGGGTGAGGGCTATGGGTCTCCGCATTCTGATCGCCGACGACGAGGCCGTGATTCGCATGGGCCTGCGCGCCATGCTGGCCGACCTGGGCCACGTGGTGGTGGGGGCGGCGCGCGACGGTCAGCAGGCCGTGGAGATGGCGCGCGATACGCGCCCCGACCTGGCCATCCTGGACATCCGGATGCCCCGCCTGGACGGTCTCGACGCGGCTGCCGCCATCTGGCACGAGCAGCCTATTCCCATCGTTCTGCTGACGGCGTACACCGACCGACCGTACATTGACCGCGCCCGCGAGGGGGCCATCCTGGGCTACCTGACCAAGCCCGTCAAGGAGAGTGACATCGCGCCGACCCTGGCCGTGGCGCAGGCGCGCTTCAGCGAGCGCATGGCCCTGCTGGCCGAGCAGGGCACGCTGCGCGACGCCGAGCAGACGCGCAGCCTCGTGGAGCAGGCTAAGGCAAGGCTGATGCGGGAACACGGCATGACCGAGCCAGAGGCCTTCAAGCACATTCACTACACCAGTCGCCGCGAGCGGCGCACCATGCGCCAGGTCGCCGAAGAGATTCTCGCCGCCGACGCCGCACCCACCGCGC
>JAHCIE010000185.1 GCA_026129385.1 Anaerolineae bacterium | reverse complement strand
GGGCCTCGGGAGCCAGCGCGGCCAGCGCCTCGCGCGTGGCCTGACTCTTGAGGCGCGAGACCTCGAAGACAGGAATACCGCGCTGCCAGGCCAGGCCGACGATGGTCGGCTCAGCGGTCGGGCCGAGCAGGGGTACGTCGATACGGGCGCGGGGCGGAGCGAGGGGCCGCAGGTCCACGCCGCCCTGCCAGCGGGCCACAGCGGGGACGATCACGGCGGCTACGTCCATGTCCGCCTGAAGTAGATGCCACAATGGGGCGCGCGAGAACACGCCCTCCATGCCAAAGAATGCGATACGCATAGGAGATATTCGTCATGCTGAACAAGTTCTTTAAGCGCGGCCCCGAGGGCGGCGAAGACCCCGACCAGACGCCAACGTCGGCAGAAACGCCCGCCGATGCCCCGCCCCCCACTCAGGAGCCACCCGCCGCGCCGCCCGCCGTATCCGAGGCGGCCGCGCCCGACGGCCCACGCCTGGTGTATTGCCTCAAGCTCAAGCGCGAGCTACCGGGCCTCGACCGTCCGCCCTTTTCCGGCGAGTTGGGCCAACGCATCTACGACCACATCTCGGCGGCCGCGTGGGACCTATGGAAGCGGCAGGCCGTGATGCTCGTCAACCACTACGGCCTGGTGGGTGTCGACCCTGAGGCGCGCCGCTTCCTCAACGAGCAGATGGAAATCTTCCTGTTCGAGGACGAGGACCCGGTCCCTGAGGGTTGGGTCCCCGAAGGCCAGGGCGGCCCCGCCGCCAAAGGCGCGCCCGCCGCAAAGGGCGCCCCGGCCGCGAAGGGCGCCGCGCCGAGGAAGTGATGCGGGGTGCGTGATGCGTGAGAAGAGGTCTTCCTCTCTTGACCACGCATCACGCGAGCAAGCGAATATGCGGCACGATCACGAACCTCAGGCGGCGGTGCGCCTCGCGGAGCGCCGCCTCGGCCTGTTCGGGCGTGTCGGCACGGGCGAAGATGAAGCCCAAATAGCTCGCCCCCTCAGGCAGCGGCACAACCGGGTGATTGAGGGGGATGCTGATGTCGATTCCCTCCACACCGGGCACGGCTTCCGCCTCCGCCACACCTTCCACCCGCTTCAACACTCCCGCCGCCGGAATGGGAATCATCATCACGCCACCCGCGCGGCTCTCCCGCTCCGTGGGCGCATCGCCCAGGCGCAGGGCGTGGCGCACAATCAACTCCTCCAGCGACAACCCCTCGGTCCCGAAGCGTAGAATCTTCGAGCACAGCCCGCCGATAGAGCGCCCCGCCACCTCCACGATCCATGCCCCCTCGTCGTTGACACGCAACTCGGCGTGCACCGGCCCCTCGCGCAGGCCTAGCGCGGCGCAGGCCTCGGCCGTCGTGTCAAAGATCGCCTGCTGCGTCGCCTGGGGCAGCCGCGACGGCGTGACGTAGATGGTCTCCTCGAAGGTGGGGCCGACCAACGGGTCGGGCTTGTCGAAGAGGGCCAGCGGTGTGAGCGCGCCGTCGGTCAGAACGGCTTCCAGGGCGACCTCGAACCCGTCGATATAGTCCTCAACCAGAATCTCAGCCCGCCGCGCCTCCCCCGGCTTGCCACCAGTAGCGAGGGCGATGGCGCGGGTACACTCGAAGGCGCGCACGAATTCGTCCCCATCGTCGGCACGGAGCACACCCTGGCTGCCCGACAGCAGCGTCGGCTTCACGACGCAGGGATAGTCGATGATCGGGGCGATGGCGCGCGGGTCGTCGTCGCTGTGCAGGACGCGAAAGCGGGGGCTGCGCACCCCGGCCGCGGCCATCGCCTGGCGCATGCGGCGCTTGTCCCTGGCGGCGAGCGCCGCCTCAGGCGCGTTGTAGGCCAGACCAAGCTCCTGACAGGCGCGGGCGGCGATGACCTGCGCGCTATCATCGACGCACAGGATAGCGCGCACGGGCCGTTCACGGGCGTAGGCCACCAGGTCCCGAACGGCCTTATCGGGCAGCTTGAAGTCCAGGGGCAGGGTCGCCTGCCAGTAGTCGGCCAGCGGCCGGGGCAGATCCAGCCCCTGGATCGGCTGGAGGCCCAGTCGCTCCGCGGCCTGCACGAACGCATCGCCGCGATACGTCAGGTTGCCGATAAGCAGAATGACACGGTTATTGGTAGCGTCGGGCATAGTATCTCGATAATGGTGGATTACCTCAATTATAGCATCTCTGCTTATCTTGGGGTACAGGGGCATGCTACCGCGCCGCAGCATGCCCCTGTACCCCAAAGGGGAATGCCAATTGAGAGCCGTTTTCAGTTAGGCTTGACCCACGGCCACAACGCGACTATACTCTCCCTACTTGAAAATAGTTCTCAGTTAGGACGGGCGAGCATGGAGCAGACACTCGAGCACGCTCGCGGTGGCGCGCTGGCAGCCGCGCTCCACCGCGCCGGCTATAAGCTCACCAACCCCCGGCTGGCCGTGCTGTATGTGCTGGAAGGCGGCATGTGTCATGCCAGCCCCCAGGAGGTCTACGCGGCCGGCTGCGCCGTCTATCCAACTCTCGGCCTGGCCACTGTCTATCGTACCCTGGACATCCTCACCGAGTTGGGCCTGGCGCGGCCGTCCTACCTGGGCGACGCCGCGCAGCGTTTCACCCTTCATCACGACCACCATCATTACCATCTAGTGTGCGATGCGTGTGGCCTCATCACCGATGTCGACGAAGAAGCGCTGGGCAGCGTTACCGATGAAATTGCGGGCCGCCTGGGCTTCCGGGCGCGCGGCCATTACCTGGAAATCTACGGTGTGTGCCAGCGCTGTCAGTCTTCGAACTAGCGGACGCCTCTCTATGCCCCGGATGATGAAGATCTTCGCCCTGGCGATAGTCTGGCTCATGCTGATCGGTATGCCAGGAGCCTGCGCGGCGGCCTCCGAATCGACCGCGACCGCCCCCGCCGGGAGCGGCAAGCCGCTACAGGTCGTCGCCACAACAAGCATTCTGGCCGACCTGACGAAAAACGTAGCCGGCGATGCGGCGACGGTGACATCGCTGCTACCTATCGGCTCGGACCCCCACAGCTTCGAGCCTAGCCCACGCGACTCCCAGCGCGTCGCCAACGCCGACGTGCTGATTGAAAACGGCATTGGGCTGGAGACCTGGCTGGAGCCGATGATTCAGAACTCAGGCACGCGAGCCAGTCGGGTGGTGGTGTCCGAGGGACTGACGCCGCGCGCCGGCGACACCCACGCGGGCGAGGCGACGCTGGCGAACGGCAAGGGTCAACACGACCACGAGTTGGACCCCCACATGTGGACCAACGTTCACCACGTCATCGCCTACGTCGCCCGGATCCGGGACGGTCTCGCAGCCGCCGACCCAGCCAACGCGGCCCTGTACCAGGCGAATGCCGCCCGATACACCACACAGTTGCAGGAACTCGATGCCTTCATCGTCCAGCAGGCGGCCGCCATCCCGGCTGAGAGGCGTAAGCTGGTGACGAATCACGAGACGTTTGGCTATTTCGCCGACCGCTACGGCTTCGAGATCGTGGGCACAGTCTTGCCGTCAGTGAGCGCGGAGGCGCAGCCCTCGGCCCAGGATATTGCGCGGCTGGTGGACAGCCTCAAGCAAGCGGGGGCGACGGCCGTGTTCACCGAGGCGACGGCCAACCCAGCGCTGGCAGACCAGATTGCGCGCGATGCGGGTGTCAAGGGCGTGCGTACTTTGTACACGGACTCGCTGGGCGCGCCCGGCTCCGCCGGCGACACCTACATCAAGATGATGCGCTACGACATCGAGCAGATTGTGCAGGCTCTGAAGTGACCCCGCGAGTGAGGTCGGAATGATGAAACCCCAGGCCACGTCAGCGTCGGCGACCCTCGGCGGGCTGCCCACCACAACGGCCACAACGCCCGCTGTTGAGATGCGCGGCGTCAGCGTGCGGTATGGCGACCTACCTGCCCTGGGCGGGGTAACGCTCAGCATCCCGGTGGGGCAGATGGTCGCCATTGTTGGCCCCAACGGCGCTGGGAAGTCCACCCTGTTCAAGGCTCTGGTGGGCCTGGCCGCGCTCGAGTCGGGTGAGGTTCGTGTCTTTGGCCGCCCCACTGCCATGGCGTCGGCTGCCGAGGTGAGTTATGTCGCCCAGCGCGGCGAATTCGACCGGCGTTTCCCCGTCCACGTCGTGACGTGGCCCCTCATGGGCCGCTATCCCCACCTGGGCTGGTTTCGCCGTCCGGGCGCTGCCGACCGCTGCGCGGCTCACGCTGCGCTGGACCGCGTGGGCATGGCCGACCTGGCCGACCGTCAGATCGGGCAGCTCTCCGGCGGCAGCAGCAGCGGGTGTTCCTGGCGCGCGCCCGGCCCAGGAAGCGCGGCTGGTGGCTGCTAGACGAGCCGTTCAGCGGGGTCGACGCGGTGGCCGAACAGGTCATCTTCGACATCCTGGCCGAGCTACAGGCCGAAGGCAAACGGTGTTGGTCGCCACGCACGACCTGAACACGGTCATGAGCCACTCCAGCCACGCGGCGTTGGTCAATCGCAGTCTGATCGCTCGCGGCAAGACTTGCCGACGTACTGACGCCGGAGTTTCTGGCGCGCGTATGGCCGCCGGTGATGGTATTGGGTGATGGGCCGCGCCACGGCTGTGATCGGAGATGGCTGTGGACACTTTGGTTAACTTCCTGGTGGAGCCACCAGTTACGCCTTTACGTGCAACGCGGGCTGCTGGCCGCCGTCCTCATCGGAATGTGGCCGCCGTCATCGGCGCGTTTGTGGTGCTACGGGCATGTCCTTCACTCGGCGACGCCATGGCCCACGCCGTGCTACCGGCGTCGCCGTCGCCTTCCTGGTGGGGCAAAACGTCCTTCTCGGCGCGTTCGGCCGCGCACGGCGACGGCGGTCGGCATCGCTTCATCAAGCGGTCCAGCCGCCTGCGTGAAGATAGCGCCATCGGCATCATGCTCGTCGGCGCCTTTGCCTTGTAAGTATCGCGCTGAGTCGCACCCGCAGCTATACGTCGACCGGAACCACATCCTGTTCGGGAATGTCCTGGCCGTATCCCCGCAAGACCTGTGGATTCATTTCCGTTTCGTTTTTCGGTGCGGTCGTGCTGGCCGTCATTGCCCTGGGTTGTATGGCGAATTCTTGGTCATGAGCTGACCCCATCATGGCCGCCACGGCGTGGGCGCTGCCTGTGACGCTGCTCAACGATATCCTGCTCATCCTGCTCAGCGTGACCATCGTGGTCATCAGCATGCGCGCCGGGCAACATCCTGGTCGTAGCCATGCTCATCGCGCCCGCCGCGACGGCCTACTTGCTCACCGACCATCTGCCGCGCATGATGGCCCTGGGGGCTGTCTTCGGCGTGGCGGCGGCAATCATCGGCCTGTACGCATCATACTGGTTCGACATGGCGTCGGGGGCAGCCATTGTCCTGGCCGCCGTCGCCATCTTCTTCGTCACACTCGCCGCGACGCGGGGGCGGCACGCCTGGGGATGACGCCTGACATGGAACTACCCCTCATCCCCGTCCCGTGCTACACTCAGGCCATCTCATCCCTCCGCATGAGGTGACGGTATGGCTTTCTTCGATCTCTCCCTGCCCGAACTCGAAACGTACCACCCGCCGCGCGTCGAGCCGATCGATTTCGACGCCTTCTGGCAGGCCACGCTGGCCGACGCGCGCCGCCACGACCTGGCGGCCACCTTCAGGCCGGTCGATGTAGGCTTGCGCACCCTGGACAGCTTCGACGTAACCTTCGCCGGCTTTGACGGCGCCCCCATCAAGGGCTGGCTGCTGCTGCCCCGCCACCGCGATGCTCCTCTGCCCTGCGTGGTAGAGTACATCGGCTACGGTGGCGGTCGCGCCTTCGCCACCGACTGGCTGTTGTGGGCCAGCGCGGGCTACGCCCACCTGGTGATGGACACGCGCGGCCAGGGCAGCGCCTGGCGACCTGGCGACACGCCCGACCCCTACGCGGCGGGCGGCGCACCCCACTATCCCGGCTTCATGACCCTGGGCATCCTCGACCCGACCACCTACTACTATCGCCGCGTCTTCACCGATGCGGTGCGCGCTGTCGAGACGGCCCGCAGCCACGCGGCAGTGGACGCGAGCCGCATTGCCGTAATGGGCGGCAGCCAGGGCGGCGGTATCTCCCTGGCGGTGGCGGGCCTCGTGCCCGATCTGGCGGCCGTACTGTCGGACGTGCCGTTCCTGTGCCACTACCGGCGCGCCACCGAACTGGTGGACACCAGCCCGTACCGCGAGATCACTGCCTACTGCAAGATCCATCGCGACCACGAGGAGCAGGTCTTCCACACCCTGTCGTACTTCGATGGCGTCAACTTCGCCGCCCGCGCCAATGCGCCCGCCCTGTTCTCGGTAGGCCTGATGGACGACATCTGCCCGCCGTCCACCGTCTACGCCGCGTACAACGCCTACGCCGGGCCGCGCCAGATTCAGGTATGGCGCTATAACAACCACGAAGGCGGCGAGGGCTTCCAGACGGTCGAGAAGATGCGCTACCTGCGCGCCCTATGGCATAGCTAAAGGCGTCAGCTCCACCGGCAGCCCCTCACCCCAGTCGTACTTGGCGCGCATGAGAGCCTGGGCGCGCTGCCATGGAGCGTGGTCGTCGGCCGGGTGGCGAACCCCGCCGACGGCGGCCAACACATTCACGCCGAGGCG